>DASVWQ010000336.1:0-2034 GCA_036393135.1 Ktedonobacterales bacterium | reverse complement strand
CGCGCCAGCGTCGGCCCCCGCCGGAGACGACGCCGCTTTCGCTGAGTTGCTGCGGAGCCTGCGCGCCGTCCCTGGCCCCTGCGCGCCGCCCATCGGCGCGGGAGCCTTCGACATCCTCTATGCCAGCGTGCGCGAGATCGTCGTCTGGTACAGCCCGGCGAAGGATGGCGCGGAGCAGCGCGAGGTGGCGATCCCCGCGCGGCTGGCGCGCTCCGCGTGGGCGGTCCTGCGGCGCGGCGAGCCAGTGGATGAGGCGGCGCTGCGCGAGCTGGCTGCTGGCGCGGCGGGCGGACGTTGGCTGCTGGCGCTCTTCGCCCAGCTTCCCACCGTCGAGGTACACGCCGTGTCAGCGTCCGAGGGCCAGGAGGCGGGCGAAACAGCGGTCACGCTGCGCTGGCGTGGCGGCGACGCCAGATGATGGCTCCAGCCGCCAACTCCGCCGACCACGGTATGACGAAGCCGCCAGCGACCCATATTGGGACTGGCGGCTTCTCGGCGGATGGCGTCTGATTATGGTGTCGGGTAGCCCGGATAGGGGGCCTGCTGGCGCTGCGCGATTTCGGCCAGCGCCTCGGCTACCCGTGGGTGCTCGCGGTTCAGACGCAGGTTGTGGGCGCCCGTTTCGTCGGGGATGTCTTCCAGGATGCCCTGGTCGATGCAGGCGTTGAGCAGCTCGCGGGCGGTCTCGCGGGTCAGGCGGCCACGGAAGCGGTTCTTCGGGTTGTAGGGGTCGCCGATGAAGTTGGCCACGCCGCCTATCGTGCGCCATGACCAGTGGCGGTCGATGTAGTCGAGGAACTGGATGAAACCCTGCTCGTCTGGCTCGACGGGCGCGAGCGAGTTGCTATAGGGCGAGCCTGGCGTGTAGGGGCGCTGGTAGCCCGGCGCGCCTGACCCCAGCGGGCCAGAGATCAGGTTGCCGCTGGTGTAGCCCGCCTGCTGGCCGTAGTTGACTGGCCCGGTGTTATAGCCCAGCGGAATGAATCGCTCGGCGGCGCTTATCAGATCGCGGCTCACTGTCCCTGGCACGCCGCAGACGATCACGCGCTTGTTCAGGCGGTGCTTCAGTCGCGCGCAGATGCGGGTGAAATCACGGTCGCCGGTCATCAGGACGTAGGTGTTGATGTTGGGCCTGTCGAACACGGTCTCGATGATGTCCATCAGCATGTTGAGGTCAACGGTGCTCTGGGTGATGATGGTCGAAGGCTGTTGCTGCTGGAAATAGCCCGGCTGGTAGGGGTATGCCTCCTCGGCCCGTCGTCGCTCGCCGCCCAGTTCATCGGAGGCGCGCTCGTACTCGGCGTCTTCCTGCTGGCTGGTCTCGCCGCTGGCCTCCAGTTCGGTGTCCTCGCCCGTCGCCAGATCCTCGTCCTCGTCCAGCGGCTCATCATGCTGCTCGTCGAAGTATTCCGGGTTGGCGTCGGCGTTCTCGCGCCAGCGCTGACTATAGCGTTCCTGGCCGCCGTTGTTATAATACTGCTGGCTCTGGCTCTGGTTCTGGCGGAAGCGCTCGCGGACCTTGGCCGGGCAGTCCACGCGGTCGATCATCGCGGCGGTCAGGCTGCCCTTGAAGAATTCCGGCTGGCGGGTCCAGTCGGCGTAGGCGCGGGCGACCATCACGGCGCCAAACTGTCCGGCGACGGCAATCAGGTCCTGGGGGTCGGGCTCGCGGCGCTGCACATTGAGCAGGCTGTAGCGGATGTTCTCGAAATCCACAAACAGGGCGATCTCATCCTGCATGTCATTAACTCCCTTGTAAGTAGACGAAATTCAGTGTAACTGAAACGCGACATCGCCCGGCGGCAGTGGCAAGCAATCGGACGCCATGCGAGGCGCGATAACTCGCGGCAAGCTCAATCTGGCTCAGAATGAAGTACGCCCCGCGACCAGAAGCGGTGTGAGGTAGCGAACACGGTACTGAGTGCGCGATCAGGCGATATGCCAAACGGTTTGCCAAAGTCGCACGAAACGGATTTACGAATGCCTAGACTGTAACACAGAGGTCGCCCAGGCCGCAAGGAGACGGGCGTCACA
>DASVWQ010000335.1:0-7278 GCA_036393135.1 Ktedonobacterales bacterium | reverse complement strand
GTTAGCGGGGCGCCAGACCATGCTCGAAGAGGGTGAGCATCTCGTCGGCGATGTCGCTGGCGCTGCGAGCGCCGCCCTCGTGGAACCAGTGCGCCATCGAGTTGAGCGCGCCAAAGAGGGCAAAGGACGCCAGCTTGGGATCGCACGGCGCAATCGAGCCATCGGCGATGCCTTCGGCCAGCATCTGGCGCGCCTCGTTGTCGATGGCGGCGCGGGAGGCGCGTAGCCGCTCTCGGGCCTCGGCGGAGAGCGGCTGGCCACGGGTCAGCGCCAGGCACGCGCCAAACGGCGAGACGATCACCTCGGCGTAGCGCAGCAGAAAGCGGCGCAACTTCTCGCGGCCCGTCGCGCCATGCGCCCGCGCGTTGGCCAGCGCTTCCTCCGCTTCCTCCAGCGCCAGCCGCAGACACTCGAAGAGGATGTCTTCCTTACTTTTGACGTAGTAATAGAGCGTCGGTTTGGTCACGCCGAGCCGACGCGCCAGGTCATCCAGCGTGGTCTGGTGATAGCCCGTCTCGATGAACGCCTGCGCCGCTGTCCGCAGCAGCGCCCGACGCTTGATTTCCCGCTGCTCCTCACGCCCCTGAATGCCATCCGTCCAGGCCGCCATCGCCATCTCGCCTCCTTCGCCCTGCGCTCCGCGCGCTGGCTTGACACACATACTACTCCACAGGCACAATGTTTACCAATGAGTAACCTGTGCGGATGAACCAGCGTGGCCAGCCGGGAAGGACGGGTATGGGCGCTCTCAGATCGCAACTGGACACCGCCTCCGACGCCTTCCTTGCCAACCGCGAGGCAATGCTCGCCCGCCTGCGCGACCTCGACGACCAGCTCGCGCTCGCCTTGCAGGGTGGTGGCGAGCGCATGGCGCAACGCCACCGCGAGCGCGGCAAGCTGCTCGCCCGCGAACGCATCGAGTTGCTGCTCGACCGCGACTCGCCCTTTCTGGAACTCTCTCCGCTGGCCGGCTACGGGACGAGTGACCCGCTCGGCGGCGGGCTGATAACTGGCATTGGCGTCGTCCAGGGCGTCGAGTGCCTGATTGGCGCGAATGACCCCACCGTCAAGGGCGGCTCGATCAGCCCCAGTGGCGTGACCAAGCAGCTTCGGGCGCTGGAGATCGCGCGGCGCAACCGCCTGCCCGTCATCAACCTCACCGAGTCCGGCGGCGCAGACCTGCCCAACCAGGCGCGTATCTTCGTCCCCGGCGGCCGGATATTTCACGAGTTGACCAGCCTCTCCGCCGCTGGAATCCCGACTATCACGCTGGTCTTTGGCTCCTCGACGGCGGGCGGGGCGTATGTGCCGGGCATGAGCGACTACACGATCTTCGTCAGGGGCGGCGCCAGGGTCTTTCTCGGCGGCCCGCCGCTGGTGAAGATGGCGATCAACGAGGAGTCCGATGAGGAGACGCTGGGCGGCGCCGAGATGCACGCCCGCGAGTCTGGCCTGGCCGACTACCTCGCCGTGGATGAGATGGATGCGCTGCGGCTGGGTCGCCAGGTAGTGGGCGACCTCAACTGGCGCAAGCTCGGCCCTGGCCCCAGACGCCCTAGCCGCGAGCCGCGCTATGACCCCGTAGAGTTGCTGGGCTGCGCCGCGCCCGAAGGCCAGCCGCCGCTCGATGCCCGCGAAATCCTGGCGCGCATCCTCGATGACTCGGAGTTCGACGAGTTCAAGCCGCTCTATGGCGCGACGCTGGTGACGGGCTGGGGCGCGCTGCACGGTTACCCCGTCGGCGTGCTCGCCAACAATGGCATCCTCTTCTCCGATGAGTCGCGCAAAGGGGCGCAGTTTATCCAGCTCTGCAACGCCCGCGACATCCCCATCATCTTCCTCCAGAACATCACCGGCTTCATGGTTGGCGCGCGATACGAGCGCGGCGGCATCATCAAGGACGGCGCCAAGCTCATCAACGTCGTCTCGAACTCGACGACGCCGCACCTGACGCTGATGGTCGGGGCGAGCTATGGCGCCGGAAACTATGGGATGTCGGGCCGGGCCTATGACCCACGCTTCGTCTTCACCTGGCCCAACCACCGCATCGCCGTGATGGGTGGCAAACAGCTTGGCGGTGTCCTCTCCATCGTGCGCCGCGCCGCCGCCGCGCAGGCTGGCAAGCCCTACGATGAGGCGGCTGACACCGCTATGCGCCAGGCGATTGAGGAGCAGATCGACCGCGAGTCGAGCGCGCTCTACGCTACCGGCCAGGTCTGGGACGATGGCGTCATCGACCCACGCGACTCGCGCACGGCGCTGGGCATCGCGCTCTCGGCGGCGCACTCCGCTCCGGTCAAGGGCGCGACCACCTACGCCGCCTTCAGGATGTAACCTCGGATATAGCGCAGGAGTCGAGACGCCGATGTCGAAGTTCGCCGGGATGACCACGCTGCTGATCGCGAATCGCGGCGAGATCGCGCGTCGCATCCTGCGCGCCGCGCATGAGATGGGTCTGCGCACGGTGGCTGTCTACTCCGAGCCGGACGCCCATGCGCCCTTCGTGCGCGAGGCCGATGTGGCCGTGCCGCTACACGGCGCGACTGCGACGGAAACCTATCTCAACCAGCGGCAGATTATCGCGGCGGCGCAGGCGACCGCAGCCGACGCCATCCACCCTGGCTATGGCTTCCTGGCGGAGAACGCCGACTTCGCCGCCGCCTGCCTGGAGGCTGGGCTGCTCTGGGTTGGCCCGCCGCCTGAGGCCATCCGCCAGATGGGGCTGAAAGTGGTGGCCAAGGCGCTGGCGCGCACGGCTGGCGTACCTACGCTGCCCGATGCCGCGATCACCAGCGACCGGCGCGCCGATTGGGAGATGGCGGCGCGCACGGTGGGCTATCCGCTGCTGGTGAAGGCCAGCGCGGGCGGCGGCGGCAAGGGTATGCGGCGGGTGGATGACGCTGCGGCGCTCGCCGAGTCCATCACCGGAGCGCGTCGCGAGGCCAAAAGTTCATTCGGCGACGCGACAGTCTTTCTGGAACGCTACCTGCCCGCGCCGCGCCATGTGGAGATACAGGTCTTCGCCGATACGCACGGCCACACGCTGCACCTCTACGAGCGCGAGTGCTCGGTGCAGCGACGCTACCAGAAGGTGATCGAGGAGGCGCCTTCGCCGGGCGTGACCCCCGCGCTACGCGAGCGGATGGCCGAGGCGTCGGTCGCGCTGACCCGCGCCATTGGCTACGTCGGCGCGGGTACCATCGAATATCTGGTGGATGGCGACGACTTCTACTTTCTGGAGATGAACACCCGCCTGCAAGTCGAGCATCCCGTGACCGAGTGCGTGACCGGACTGGACCTCGTGCGGCTGCAACTCCAGAGTGCGCGCGGCGAGCCGCTGCCCTTCGCGCAGCGCGATGTCGCCTGCGCGGGCCATGCCATCGAGGTTCGGCTGTATGGCGAGGACCCTGCGGCGGGATTTCTGCCCAGTGTCGGGCGCGTGGCCTGCTTCGAGCCGGGACTGACTCCCGGCGTGCGCTACGACTCCGGCGTCGAGAGCGGCAGCGAGGTTTCGCCCTACTATGACCCACTGCTGGCGAAGATCATCGCGCACGCGTCCAGCCGCGAGGAGGCCGCCCGTCGTCTCGCCCGCGCGCTGGATGAGCTACGCTTGCACGGCCTGCGCACGAACCGCGATTTCCTCGCCGCGACCCTGCGGCATGCCGATTTCCTGGCTGGTGAGACGCGCACCGACTTCATCCCCACCCATCCCGGGCTGCTGACGGCCCAGCCCCCGGCGGCCACCCAGGACGCGCATGCGCTGGCGGCGGTGGCCGCGCTGGCCCACCAGCGCCACAGTGGCGGCCCGCTGGCCTTCGCGCCTTCCGGCTGGCGCAATGTGCGCTCCGCCGGGCAGCGCATCGCCTTACAGCGCGCCGATGGCGAGACGCTGGCGGTGGACTATGTGGTGGAGGGCGAGCGTGGCTCGCGACTGAGCGCCACGCTGGATGGGCGCGCGCTGGTGGCCGAGGCGCTGGAGGTGGAGGCCGACGGCGTCCGCTTTCTGTTCGCTGGCGCGCTGCGCGTCTGCCGCGTCACTATCGTCGGTGACCGCGTGTATGTGAATAGCGCCGATGGCCAGAGCGACCTGCGCGAGCTACCACGCTTCGTCGAGCCAGCGGCGTCGGCGCTGGCGCAGGGGCCCGTGGCGACCCTTCCCGGCGTGGTGGTCAGCGTGGCCGTCGGCGAGGGCGAGCGCGTGACAGCGGGGCAGACGCTGCTGACGCTGGAGGCGATGAAGATGGAGCATCGCATCACCGCCAACGCCGACGCCAGGGTCGAGCGCGTGCTGGTGAAGGTGGGCGACAAAGTGGACGCGCATCAACCGCTGGTGACGCTGGCCACTGACGAGGAGTAGTCCTGCTCGCGCCATCTCCTGCGCTTCCCTGCGCATCGGCACGCCGTATGCGGACCAGCAGCGCGTCCGACCGACCGGGCGCCACTGCGGAGAGGAGCATGTCATGGCGGAGAGCGTCTACAAAGTCATTACGCTGGTCGGGACCAGCACGGAATCGTGGGAGAAAGCCGCGTCTGCGGCGATCTCGCTGGCGTCGCAGAGTTTGCGCGATCTGCGCGTCGGCAAGGTGGTCGAGCAGGACATTCACATCGAGGCGGGACAGCCGTTCACCTACCGTATCAAACTCGAAGTCTCGTTCAAATACGAGGGCGGCGCGTAGCCATGTCCACTGCCCTTCTCTCTGCAAACGAAGGGCAGTGGCGCGATCTCACCCCTTCTACTCAAGCAGCCCCGGCTCGACCTCGATCCTCATCCGCAGCAGGTGGGCGCCGAAACACTTGCCGAGATTGTCCATGCGGGCCGAGGCGGAGCCGCCGCCAGCGAGCGCCCGCTCACAGACGAAGTTCATCGCGCGGATGTTGGGCAGCAGGTAGCGGCGCGTCTCGCCCTCCACCAGTCCTGCCAGATGGCGCTTGACCCGCTCCGGCGTCACCTCGCGCACGAGCGTCTCGTAGAGCGCGTCGGTTGGGGCAAAGAGGCCAATGTTGACGGTATCGCCCTTGTCGCCGGAGCGGGCCTGCGCAAACGCGCGCAGCTCGACGCTGGCCATACTACTCCACCTCCTCGATGTGGATCGCGACATCGCGCTCGATCAGGTCGCGCGGGACGAGGCACGACCACATACCCACCAGCTCGCGTGGCGGCATGATGCCCGTGAAGCCGCTCATCGTGGGCGGGCCGCTGAGCGCCAGCGGCGGAAAGAAGCGCGCCAGTCGCGCCGCATCGGCGTAGTTTGGCGTGCGCGCGGCGATGCGCAGGTAGATTTCGTTCGGCTCGCCCTGAAGCGGCGGCGCCAGCGGACCCGCCAGCGAGTTGTAGCCGAGGTAGTCGGTGCGCACCTCATCGTAGACCAGCCCGGCGCGGGCGATCTGCTGGCGCACGATCTGGTCGGCGGCCTGCGCCTTCTCCAGCGCGTCGGGCCAGGAGAAGCCGACGATAGCCTGCCCCAGCCAGCCATCCTGATAGCCCATCACCACCTTGAGCGTCGCGGGGCGCGGCTTGCCATGCGCGCCCGTCACGCGCACGCGGTCTGGCCCCACCTGTTCGAGGCGCGCGGCGGTCAGGTCGAGGACGACATCAGGCGTCAGATAGGCCGCTGGATCGTGGATCTCGTAGAGCATCTGCTCTTTGACCGTATCCACCGAGACGAGGCCACCCGTACCCTCCGCCTTGGTGACGACGAACTCGCCGCTCTCCTGGACCTCGGCGATGGGGAAGCCAATGTGGTCGAGTCCCTCGATAGCGCGCCAGTCGCCGCTGAAGTTGCCGCCGGTGGCCTGCCCCGAACACTCCAGCAGATGCCCCATCAGGATGCCCTGCGCGAGGCGGTCGGCGTCTTGCCAGCCGAACTCGTAGATCAGCGGGGCCAGGAACTGCGCCGAGTCGGTGGTGCGCCCGGTGATGATCACATCGGCTCCCTGCGCCAGCGCTGCGACGATTGGCTCGGTTCCGAGGTAGGCGTTGGCGAAGACCAGCCGCGCGCGTACCTCGTCGATGTCGCGCCCGGTCTGCATGTCGTCGAGCGGGACGCCGCTGGCGCGCAGGGTATCCAGGCGGTCGAGGATGTCATCGCCGGTGACGCAGGCGACCTTGAGGCCACGCAGGCCCAGCCGTCGCGCCACCTCCATCACCGCCTGTTGCGCGCCCAGCGGATTCATGCCGCCAGCGTTGGTGAGGATCTTAAAGCCTTGCTCGCGCGCGATGGGCAGCAACGCGCGCATCGCCGGGACGACATCCCTGGTGTAGCCCGCCGCTGGGTCTTTCTGGCGATCCTTCTGTAGAATCGCCAGGGTCAGCTCTGCCAGGCAGTCGAAGCAGAGATAATCGATGTCGCCGCGCTGCGCGGTCACGATGGCTGGTTCCAGGGCATCGCCGTAGAAGCCCTCGGCGGCGCCGATGCGCAGCGCGCGCGTTCCCGTCACCTGCATGCGCTACCTCCCGGTGAAGCGCGGCGGGCGCTTCTCCAGAAACGCGCGGGCGCCCTCTTGCAGGTCATCGCTGAGGAAGCTGACGACCCGCAGCGTGTTGAGGTAGCGCAGACTCGTCAGCAGGTCCATCTCCTCGGTGGTGTAGAAGGCGTCGAGGCCGAGCCTGAGCGCCAGCGGACTGTAGGCGGCGATCTTGCGCGCCAGCGCCTCAGCCTCCGGCAGCAGCCGCTCGGGTGGCGTGACCATCTGCACGAGTCCGAGGTCTTTCGCTTCCTGCGCTGTCAGTGTGTCGCCGGTCAGCAGCATGCGCAGCGCCTGTTTCTCGCCGACCGCGCGCCTGATCCACGGCAGGATGACGAATGGGGCCAGCCCCACCTTGACCTCCGGCGTGCCAAAGGTCGCGTTCTCCGCCGCCAGCGCCAGATGGCACATCGCCACCAGCCCGCAGCCGCCGCCCAGCGCATGCCCATTCACCGCCGCGATCATCGGCGTGCGCACCGTGGCGCCCAGCCGGAAGAGTTCTGTCCCGGCGTCGCCCTCGGCGTGATGTTGCGGCGCCGACTTCTGGCCGCCTCGCGCTAAGGCGGCGAGGTCTCCGCCAGCCGAGAACGACTTGCCCGCGCCGGTGAGAATCATCACGCGCACAGCTTCGTCGGCGTCGGCGGACTTGATGCAGGCGATCAACTCGGCGACCTGCTCTTCACCGAGCGCGTTGCGCCGGTCGGGATCATCCAGCGTGATCCAGCCAATGCCCTCCCGCGCCGCATAGCGTACCTTGCCAGACATCGCATTCTCCCTGGGCTGGTGGATGATGGGCGGCGCCAAGCGTTCTCA
>DASVWQ010000334.1:0-8768 GCA_036393135.1 Ktedonobacterales bacterium | reverse complement strand
CGCGCTGGCCGCGCTCGAGCTGCCGGCGGGTTGCCTCGTCGAGATCCGAGGCGAACTGCGAGAACGCCGCGAGCTCGCGGTACTGCGCGAGCGCGAGACGGATGCCGCCGCCCAGCTTCTTGATGATGTCGGTCTGCGCGGCGCCGCCGACGCGGGACACCGAGATGCCGGCGTTCATGGCCGGTCGGATGCCGGCGTTGAAGAGGTCGGTTTCCAGGAAGATCTGGCCGTCGGTGATGGAGATGACGTTGGTGGGGATGTAGGCCGCCACGTCATTGGCCTTCGTCTCGATGATTGGCAGCGCCGTCAGCGAGCCACCGCCGTAGTCTTTGTTCAGGCGGGCGGCGCGCTCCAACAGACGGCTGTGCAGATAGAACACGTCGCCCGGATACGCCTCGCGCCCCGGAGGGCGGCGGATGATCAGCGAGATGTTGCGATAGGCGTCGGCGTGCTTGGAGAGGTCGTCATAGATGACCAGGGCGTCGCGCCCGCTCTCCATGATCTCCTCGCCGATGGCGCAGCCCGTATAGGGCGCCAGGTACTTCAGCGGAGCCGGATCTTCGGCGCCCGCGTGCACAATGATGGTGTGCTCCATCGCGCCAAACTGCCGCAGCGTCTCGCGGATGCGGGCAAGCTGGAAGTTCTTCTGGCCGATTGACACGTAAATGCAGGTGAGGTCTTTCCCCTTCTGGTTGATGATTGTGTCAATCGCCACCGCTGTCTTGCCAGTCTGCCGGTCGCCAATGATCAGCTCGCGCTGGCCACGGCCAATCGGGATCAGCGCGTCAATCGGCTTGAGGCCCGTCTGCACCGGAGTATCCACGGGATGCCGCGTGATGACGCCAGGCGCCACGCGCTCCACCGGGCGGAACTTCGTCGCGTTGATCGGGCCGCCGTCGTCCAGCGGCTCGCCTAGCGCGTTCACCACGCGGCCAATCAGCACGTCGCCGACGGGCGCCTGAATGATGCGACCGGTCGTCCGCACCTCGTCATCTTCGTGAATCTGCGTGAAGTCGCCCAGAATCGGCACGGAGACGGAATCTTCCTCCAGGTTGAAGGCCAGACCCATCTGCCCCGTGCGAGGGAACTCGACCAGCTCAAGGTAGCGCACACCTGACATACCGTAGACACGGGCTATACCATCCGCGACCTCGATAACCGTGCCCACACTGACCATCGCGGCCTCGGTGGACGTGCCCTCGAAACTCTGTATGCGATCGCGTATGACGCGAGTAATCTCGTCCGCGATAGCCATGTTCTTCTCCTACTGTCTGTCAGTCTCTCAGCTCGCGCCATCCACCGGGCGAGCGCGGCTGATTGCCTAGCGCCGCCGCCCTCTGCCACGCTTGCCGCGATTGCCCTCGTGTCCGCGTCGGGCGGGATTCGCGTCATCGATCCGCGCGCCCGCCAGCGAGAGCGCGCCCGCCGAGCCGCCCTTGTCGCCGCCAGTCGCGCCAGCGCCACCGTTGGACTCCGCGCCGCTCGCAGGCTCCGCGCCCGTTGGCAGCGGACGCGCCACACCTCCGCCGCCAGGCAGATCGAGCAGCGGCTGGATGTCGTCAAAGCCCGTCAGCGGGTCGCCCATGTCGCCGCCCTGAGCGATCTGACGCCGGAGCAGCTCCAGGCGCCGCCGCACGCTGCCGTCGATCAGCGTATCACCGACCCGCGCCGTCACGCCGCCGAGCAACGACTGGTTCACCTGCTCGCGCAGGATGATCGTCTTGCCCGTAATCGCCTGAAGCTGACGCTTGATGGACTCGCGTGAGGCGTCATCCAGCGGCATCGCCGAGGTGACGAGCGCCACGGCCTGATTGCGATAGTCGTTATACAGCTTCTCGAACTCGTCGCGCACCCGTCCCGCGAGCGAGACCAGACCACGCTCAACCAGCGTCAGCGCCAGCCCCATCGCTTCCGGGCGAATCTTCGCGCTCAGCAGATCACGCACAATCGCCTCTTTGCGCTCGAACGGAATGTTCGGCTCGCCGAGGATGAAGATCAGTTGGCGGTTGGTGAAATAGTCCGCGATCAGCCGCACGTCCTGGAGCCAGGCGTCAACACTGTTCTTCTCGACGCCTATCTCGAATACCGCCTCAGCGTAGCGGCGCGCGACTGGCCCCTTTAACACAGGCTGTCCCTCGACTGCGACACGAACTCGTCCACCAGCCGCCGGTTCGTCGCGCTATCGACCGATTGGCCGATGACACGCTCCGCCGCCGCGATGGACAGATCAGCCACATGCGCGCGCAGCTCAGCCTTCGCCTGCGCGATCTGCTGCTCGATGCGCTTGGCCGCCTGCTGCTCGATCTCGCGTCCGCGCTGCTGGGCCTGCTGCTCGATGTCGGCCTTCAGGCGCTCCGCCGCGTGGGTAGCGCTGGCGATCACCTTCTGCGACTCCGTGCGAGCATCGTTCAGCATCGCCTCGACACGCTTCTCCGCGTTCTTCAGATCCTGGCTCGCCTTCGAGGCGTTCTCGACGCCCTCCTCGATGCGCTTCTGGCGCTCTTCGAGCGTTTTGATCAGCACCGGGTACGCGAACCGCTGCAACACCGCCAGGAGGATCAGGAACGCCACGAGCTGAGCGATCAGACCGTAGATGTTGATGCCCAAAGCGCTCATACTGCTTACTCCTCCCCATTCCGTCACCGTCGCCAGTCATTGGGGTGGGCGCCGGGATAACCCGCGCTCACCCCACGACACGGTTACTTGGAGACGAAGAGGATAATCAGCGCCACGACGAGCGCATAGATCGAGATGGCCTCCGCGAACACAATCGCCAGAATCATGTTCGTGCGGATCATGTTCGCCGCGTCAGGGTTGCGGCCCATAGCGCCCAGCGCGGGGCCAGCCACCAGGCCGATGCCGATGCCAGGGCCAATCGCGCCGAGACCGATCGCCAGAGCGGCCGCAACTTCAAAGAGATTACCGGTCACAAAACGCCTCCTCAGGTTAGGCAAGGTCCAGCCGGCCACTCACGACCGGCAATCGTGTCATTCACCAGCGCCCGGCGCTGGTCGCGCAGCCTGAGACACCTCAGAGCGCGCGTGGGAAAAGATGCCATGATGGTTGGCGCGTCATCGCAGGTGTTCGGCCTGCCCGCGCGCCAGCGACATGTTTGTGAGCTAGCGCGTGGCGGGCGCCTCATGCGTGGCGACGGGCGCCTCATGGATGCCCGAATCGCCCAGGCCCTTCGTCACCCGTTCGTGATGCGCGTGCGAGGTTTCCAGCGCGGCTTCCTCCTCCGGCTCGGCGTGGCCGTGCGCGGTCGTGCCAAGGGTGAAGTAGAGCAGCGCCAGGAAGGCAAAGACATACGCCTGGATGAAGCCGACGAAGGCCTCCAGGAAGTAGAAGGGGATCGCGCCAACGCCGACGGAGATGAACGACATCACCAGCAGCAGCACGTCGCCCGCGAAGATGTTGCCGAAGAGACGGAAGCTCAGCGAGAGCACCCGCAATAGCTCCAGGAAGAACTCCAGGATGCCCACGATCAGGCCGATCGGCCCCTCTTTGAGCGTGATATAGCGGCTCACCTGCACCTTCCAACCCAGAATCTTGAAACCATAGAACTGGGTCAGCACGACCGTCAGGATCGAGAGCACGACGGTCATGTTCAGGTCAGTGGAGGGAGGGCGAAAGAAGGGTATGAAGCACGAGGAGTACTGCCCGACCAGGAGAATACCCTGGCTGGCCACATTTGCGCACCCGGCGTGCTCAGTGGACTTCAGGCCGATAGTCTCAACGAGTGGAATGATCTCCCACCAGTTGGCGAACAGGATCAGCAGGAACAGGGTCGCCACCCAGGGGAAAAACCGGCGACCGTTTTCTTTGCCCGCCATCTCCTCGCAGAGCGAAAGCAACTGCTCGAAGACCCACTCGATGAAGTTCTGGAACCACCCCGGCACGATCTTCGGCTTGTATGCCGCGATCAGGAACAGCGCGGCGACCATGATCGCGCTCACGACCGTGAGAATGAAGGTATTCGTGAGGAAAACGGGGGCTCCAGGGTAAAGTGGGTCGGGGGCTAACTGGATGTTTGGCAGCTTCCAGAACACGGAGGCGTTCCCTTCGTCCTCTACTGCGCTTAGCCCGCCTCTAACGCTCCGCTCACTCCAAGGAGGAGATCAGCCGATAGACGCCATAGATGCCAGCGGCCAGGCCAAGCAGCAGCCCGATGAGTGTCGCTATCGGTGAGGAGTGCAATTTGCTGTCGATGAAGAGGCCGATGCCGATGCCAACGAGCAGGCTGATGCTGATGGTAAGTCCGACCTGCCCAACCAGGGCGAAGGCGGCCAAATCACTCGCGCGAGATCGTTTCGGCTTGTCGCTCTTCATAAGTTTGCGCCTCACCACGCATACCGCAAAGAGTATAGCATAGGTAGTTTGGCCAAGGCAATCATATACCCACTCGGATTTATCATTACCCAAAGAAACTGTTATAGTCAGGCGGAGCCGCTCGCCCGGCGTCCGCGACGCTTCCTATCATAGCAGATGTCCGCCCTTCTGGGAACCGTTCACGCAGACTTTCAACGCCTCACTCAGCGCGCAGGGCCGCCAACTGACGCCAGGTTCGCACCCACACCAGCGAGCACTTGCCCACCAGCTCCTCCATACTCGCTCCACCTTCGACATCAAACGGCGACTGGATGAAGGCGCACGACCCCTTCTTCATCGTCACATCGTCCTTGCTGGCATTCCCTGCCAGCGCATTCACCACGCCACTCATATCCGGCTCATGCCCGACGAACAGCACGCCGCCAACATCGGGACGCATCGCCAGCGCGACATCCAGCGACGCCAGCGAAAAGCCTGGCAGCAGCGCGTCCGAGGTCGTCACTGCCAGTCCCAGGGCGCGACCGGTGATCAGCGCCGTCTCGTAAGCCCGCGCATAGGGGCTGCTGATGATCGCCTCGATGCCTGGATTGATGCGCGCCAACCCCGCCGCCGCCTGCGCCGCGCGCGACCGTCCCTCGTCCGTCAACGGGCGGGCAGCATCCGCGCCACCCCAGTCACCCACGTTCATCGCCTGCGCGTGCCGCATGAAGTAGAGCCGCATCGGTCGCCTCCTCTTACTCGTCCGGCGCATCCACTGGCGGCGTGAGACCGCGCAGGGTCACCAGGTCGCCGCGCCGCGCGCCGAGCAACCGCGCCGCTGAGCCATTTCGCACGGCGATAGCCAGTGCGCCTGAGCTATCCATCAGGAAGAACGGCGCATCCGCTGGGCCAGCCGCGAAGTGCGTCGCCCGCGCCCGCAGGTCGCGCCCCGCCACCTCTACACGCGCCAGCGGCTCCGCCAGCGCCCGCCGTGCGTCTTCCGCTCCGATAGTGGTGATGAGGTTGCCATAGTGGTCGATGTGCGCCACTCGTCCGACCAGTTCCGCGCCGCGCCACTCGGCCCGCCGCGCGACCGGCAGACGGAGGAGCGATTCGACCGCGACCGGCGAGCCGAGCGCGGCCAGCGGGACGCCCGCCAGCAGATGCGCGGCGCACGGGGCAAAGATGTCGCGCCCATGGAACGTATCACTGGGCGCGGGCAGGTGATACCGAGGATTGTCCAGCGCCACACAGGCCAGCGGCATACCGTCCGCTGTGTCATCTTCCAGCGGCGCGGTAAAGAGGCCATTGTCCGGCCCGACAAAGTAGCGCCCGTGGGCCAGCAGCGCGACCGCCCGCCGTGCGCTCCCGACTCCTGGATCGACCACGCAGAGCAGCGCGCTGCCCACAGGGAAGTAGCGCCACGCGCCGCCTAGCGCCCACGCGCCCATCTCCACGTCCTGCGGCGCGATCTCGTGCGAGATGTCCACCAGCGCGGCGTCCGGCGCAATGCCCAGCGCGACGGCCTTCATCACGCCCACATAGCCATCCGCCGTCCCAAAGTCGGTCAGCAGGCCCAGCAGCGGTCGCATCGCTCAGGACGCCAGCCGACAGTCGAAGCGCACGACGCCCGCGACGCGGTCCGTGACCACGCGATAGGCGATCAGGTGGATGGAATCGCCGACCTGCTGGGCGATGTCCTCCACGCCGACGATGCGCGCCTCCGCGTGGCGCTGCGGGTCGTCTAGCCGCGCCACCACGCAGCGCACATACGGCTGCTCCTTGCCCTCAAAGACGGCGCGCAGCCCGGTCTCTTTGGACAGCACCTCGCCATCGATTGTAATGTCCATCGCTGGCCCTCCCTCTCACGCGCGTCGGTCGCGCCTGCGGCGTTTCTCCCGCATTCTCTCACTCCACGCCCCACACCCGCTATACTTGAGGAGAGCGAGTCAAACAACAAGGCAGGAGCGATGTAGATATGACCAGCGCGAGCGATCAGACGTCGGGACCCTCTCTGCGCGGCAAGGTGGCCCTGGTGACAGGCGCCAGCCGTGGCATCGGCAGAGCGACGGCCAGTGAGTTCGCCCGCGCAGGCGCCGCCGTGGCGCTGGCCGCCCGTGATGTAGCCGCGCTGACCGCCAATGTCGCGGCCATCCAGGCGGCAGGGGGCGTGGCGCTGGCCTGCCCCTGCGATGTCGCCGACGAGGCCAGCGTTCAGGCGGTCTTCGCGCGGGTCACGGCGGAGCTTGGCCCGGTGGACATCCTGGTCAACTCAGCGGGCGCCGTTGCCCACGCCCGCTTCGAGGACCTAGACGTCACAACATGGGATCATGTGCTGGGCGTCAACTTGCGCGGCGTGTTCCTCTGCTGTCGCGAGGCCTTCCGCCAGATGATCCCGCGCGACGGCGGTGTGATCGTCAACCTCTCGTCACTCTCCGGCGTCCCCAACGTCGAGAAGTTTCCCGGTCTCAGCGCCTACAATGTCTCAAAGTATGGGGTCGCGGGGCTGAGCGAGATTCTCGCCGTCGAGGGGCGGCCACATCACATCCGTGTCGTGGCCGTTAGCCCTGGCGCAGTGGATACCGAGATGCTGCGGGCGGCGGCGCCCCATCTGACCCCCGATATGACGCCGGAAGAGTTGGCGCGCATCCTCCTCTTCCTCGTGGGGCCAGACGCGCGCCCGCTTTCCGGCTCAAACCTCGTGATCTTCTCGAATGGCTGACCCCCGACGCCCTGAATAGCGATGAGAAAGGCAGGCTCATGGAGCCAGAGCAGCGAGAACCAGCGAGCGCCCGCGTCTCACGGCGGGCCATCGTGCGCCGCGCCACGCAGGCAGGCGCCGCCCTCGCCGCCAGCGGGCCGCTCGCCGCGTGGCTGGCGGCCTGTGGCGCGGGGCCCAGCGCGCGTATCATCCCATCGCCAACCGCCTCGCCAACCACCGCGCCCAGCCCCACAGCTACGCCGGATACCCGCCCTGTCACCGTCGCTATCACGGGCGATGTGATGCTGGGCCGTAGCGTCGGCAGGCGGATCCTCGCCACCAACGACCGCTATCCCTTCAACGGCGTGGCCGACTTCCTGAGCGGCTACGATCTGACCGTGGGCAATCTGGAATGCGTCGTCTCAACCCTCGGCAGTCCGCAGCCCAAGGAATACACCTTCGAGGGGCCACCGCTGGGATTCCAGCGCGTCGCGGCGGCGGGCTACGACATCGTATCGGTCGCCAACAACCACAGCGGCGATTATGGGCCAGCCGCTTTCACCGACATGCTGGCCCACCTGCCTGCGCACGGCCTCACAGCGCTGGGCGGCGGCAAAGACCTCGCCCAGGCCCACACGCCCGTCATCCGCACAGTGCGCTCGACGACGATTGGCTTCCTCGCCTATTGCGAGATCGGGCCGACCAGCTTCGCCGCCACCGCGACCACCCCTGGCCACGCCTGGCTCGACGCCACCCTCATGACCCACGACATCCGCGCCTTGCGCCCGAAGGTGGACTACCTGATCGTCTTTACGCACTGGGGCATCGAGTATCACGACATCGAATCTGGCGAGCAGGAATACATGGCGCAGACGGCCATCGAGGCGGGCGCGGACTTCGTAGTCGGCGCCCACCCGCACGTCATCCAGCCCTCCTCGTCGTATCGCGGCAAGCCCATCGTCTACAGCCTGGGCAACTTCGTCTTCGATGAGATGTACTCGGAAGATGTGCGCCACGGCAATGTCCTCACCCTGACGATTCAAGGCAAGAAGCTACTGCGCTGGTCGCTGCGCACATCGCGCATTGGCGACTACGGCGCGCCCGTCTGGGTCTCGTAGCCGCGCCATGCCAGACGCCACACCATCCGCCGCGCCGCTGGACATCGCGCTGCTGGCGCCGCTCGTCTCACCCATCCGCCAGCCATATCTCGGCGGGGCGCAGGCGCTGCTGCGCGACCTCGCGGTCGGCCTCGCCGCGCGCGGCCATCGCGTCACGCTCTACGCCGCAACGGGGTCTGACGCCAGCATCCTGCCGGGCGTGACGCTGCGCGAGGTCGCAGTAGACGCGACGCGCGTCCGCCCAACCGACTTCGCCGCGCTGGCCGCCGCGCCAGCCGCCCTGGCGCCACTTGACCCCGCCGTCTCGCAGGCCTTCGAGCGCGCATTCGACCGCATCGCCAGCCAGCGGCCCCATCCCTCGCTGCTGCACGCCCATGCCTACGATGCGCCCGCCTTCACGCTCGCCCAGCGTCTCGGCCTACCCGTCGCGCACACGCTGCATATGGCCGCGCTCGACCCCATCATTTCCCGCTTGCTCGCGGCGCTGGCGCCCGCGCGGGCGCCGCGCCAGCCCGGTCAACCGTGGCTCGCCACTGTCTCGCGCGCCTGCGCCGCTACCTACCGCGACGCTTGCCGCATCGACACGGTGATCTACAACGGCCTTGACCTCGCGCGCATCCCCTATGCGCCCGCCGTCGCGC
>DASVWQ010000333.1:0-7963 GCA_036393135.1 Ktedonobacterales bacterium | reverse complement strand
GGCGTTCGGCACGGTGTAGTCGAGCATGCTGCCCGTTCCCAGATTACCGCGATCATCATAGATGGCATGCTCGTAGAGCGCCTGGCCGATGCCTTGCAGCACGCCGCCGTGCACCTGCCCATCCACGATCATCGGGTTGATGACACGACCCACGTCGTCCACCGCGATGTAGCGCAGAATCTTGACCTCGCCCGTCTCCTCGTCCACCTCGACGGTGCAGATGTGCGCGCCGAAGGGGAAGGTGAAGTTGGTGGGATCGTGGAAGTGGTTCTCCTCCAGTCCCGGCGTCATGCCCTCTGGCAGATCCCACGCCAGATTGGCCATCAGCGCGATGTCCTGGATGGTCTTGACCTTCTGCGGGCTGCCCGCGACGTAGTAGCGACCGTGGTCGTGGGTGATGTCATCCACGCTGGCCTCCAGCAGGTGCGCCGCGAGCTTCTTGCCCTTGTCGATCACCTTCTGGGTGGCCTTGTAGATGGCCGTGCCGCCCACTGCCGTCGTGCGGCTGCCATACGTTCCCCAGCCCATCGGGATGGCGTTGGTATCGCCGTGGACGACATCCACATCCTCCACAGGCACACCTAGCTCCTCGGAGACGAGCTGTGCGAAGGTCGTCTCCTCGCCCTGGCCGTGGGGGCTGGTGCCCGTCAGCACAATCACCTTGCCGGTGGCCAGCACGCGTATCGTCGCTGGCTCCCATAGCCCGCCCTGGAAGCCCATCGCTCCAGCGGCCTTGGATGGCGCCAGACCGCAGACTTCCACATAGGTGGAGAGACCCAGGCCCAGATGCTTGCCGTGCTGGCGCGCCTCGGCCTGCTGCTGGCGGAAGCCCTCGTAATCGACCATCTTCAGCGCCAGATCGAGCGTCTTCTCGTAGTCGCCGCTGTCATACGCCAGCGTGCCGCCCGAAGTGTAGGGGAAGGCGCTGGCGGGGATAAAGTTCTTGCGGCGCAAAGCCGCAGGATCCATCTTCAGCTCGCCCGCCAGCAGATCCATCATGCGCTCGATCAGGAACGCCGCCTCCGGGCGACCCGCGCCACGATAGGCGTCGGTGGGTGTGGTGTTGGTGATCGCGCCATGCACATCGCAGGCATAGTCCTGGATGGTGTAGCAGCCCGGCACGATCAGCGCGAAGAGCCACGTCGGCACGCCCGGCGCCGCCGTCGAGAGGTGCGCGCCCATGTTGGCGTAGTTCGTCACCTTCAGGCCAGTGACCTTGCCGTCGCGGTCGGCGCCCATCTCCACGTCGATGATCTGGTCGCGTCCATGAATGGTAGCGACGTAGTTCTCGCGGCGATCCTCGGTCCACCGCACAGGGCGTTTGAGCTTGCGCGAGGCGAAGACGGTCAGCGCGTCGCCAGCATAGAAGGGAATCTTGCTGCCAAAGCCGCCGCCCACATCGCGCGCCAGCACGCGAATCTTGTTCTCCGGAATGCCCTGCGTCGCCGAGATCAGGAAGCGCACGATGTGCGGATTCTGCGTCGTGTTGTAGAAGGTCAGCTCGCCAGCGCCCTCGTTCCAGTCGGCGATCGCGGAGCGCGGCTCCATCGCGTTCGGCACGAGCCGCTGCTGCACGAAGCGCTGCTTGATGCGCACCTCGGCGCGTTGCAGCGCGCCATCGGCGTCACCATTGCGGAACTTCCAGTGGAAGGCCTCGTTATTCGGCACGTCGTCGTAGAGCTGGGGCGCGCCGGGTTTGAGCGCCGCCTCCTGATTGGTGACGACGGGCAGCTCCTCGTAGTCCACCGTGATCAGGTCGAGCGCATCGTCGGCGATGTAGGAGTCATCGGCCACGACGATGGCCACCGCATCACCGACGAAGCGCACTTTGTCGCTGGCCAGCGCAGTGTATGTCGGCACCTTGAGGTCGGAATCGGGGATCAGCCAGGCGCAGGGCATCGGCGGCACCATGCCCTCCAGATCCTTGGCGGTGAAGACCGCGCGGACACCAGGGTGCGCTTTGGCTTTGGAGGTGTCGATGCTCTTGATGCGCGCGTGAGCGTAGGGGCTGCGCAGCATGGTCATCTGCAGCATACCCTGCAGCTTGAAGTCATCGGTATACTGCCCCTCGCCCGTGATGAGGCGGGGATCTTCGCGGCGCTTGACCGAGGCGCCGAACATCCGTGTGACCGACATCGCCTACTCCTCCTCTCCGCCCGCGCCACCGGCGCCGCTCGCGGTGACGGGCTGCGCCACACGCATCGCCTCAGCGGCGGACTGCACGGCGGCGACGATGTTCTGGTAGCCAGTGCAGCGGCACAGGTTGCCCTCCAGCTGCTCGCGAATCTCCGCGTCGGTGGGGTTGGGGTTTCGCGCCAGCAGGCCGACCGCAGCCATCATCATGCCCGGTGTGCAGAAGCCGCATTGCAGGCCATGTTTGTCCCAGAACGCCTGCTGGATGGGGTGGTACTTGCCGTTCGCGGCCAGGCTCTCGACTGTCTCGACGGTCGCGCCGTCGGCCTGCACAGCCAGCACCATGCAACTCTTGACGGGCTGGCCATTGAGCGACACGGTGCAGGCGCCACACTGGCCGGTGTCGCAGCCGATATGGGTTCCAGTGAGATCAAGTTGCTCGCGCAGGTACGTCACCAGCAGCGTGCGTGGCTCGACCTCGCTGACACGCTCCTCTCCATTGACCGTGACTCGAATTGACTGCGTCATTGCTTGTCCTTCCTACGCTGGGCCGAGCGCGCCACTCGTTGTGGGGTGGTAGCCGCGCGTGTGGCCGCTCTGGCATACAGGAGCCAGCCCGTGGGAATGCCGACGCTGGCCGCGAGCCGCCTGGCTGCGCGGGCGCCGGACGCTACACGCGAGTCGCACTACACGAACGACCATCATGCGTATCGCACAGGAGCGAGTCCTGAGGCGAGATGGCGGCGGAACGTGTCAGGTCAGGGATTGCGCCAGTATCGTCGCGTGAAGGGAGAGCGCGCGCGAGGATGGGTGTGGCGGCGCGCCGCCGGAGACGGTGTATGACGGTGGATGTAGGCTGCCGTACTGATCCATACACGCTCTCCTGCGCGTCACTGCGCGTGTGAAACTTCACGAGGCGTCGGATGGGCTGGCGATTGCGCTACTAAGGGATGCCTGGGATGCGGCGGCCCCGCAAGCGCGCCAGAAGCCTGCTGGGCGGGCGCGCGGGGGCTTGTGTTCGGTACTGTAGCACATAGACGCCTGTTATGTGTAGTGTGGGCGCGGGCGGTGTCCACCGCTACGCGATTCCGCCGATGACGCGCCGCTCGCGCGGGAGCGCCGCTTCTGGCATACTGGCGGCGTGGCCGCGCGCTCCTATCGAGATCGCGGCCAACGACAATCGCTCGACAGATGTTGTGACAGTTTCGCGTTTCTCACTCATCCTCATGCTGTCCTGAGGTTCGGTTGAGGCTCGGTGTTTTGGCGCTGGCGCCTCGGTCTCCGCATCCGTACACTGCGTACGTCAACTCGCCGCGCCGTCGTCGCGCGATGGGCAGCGGTCGGGGCGGGGCGTGAAGTGGAGGTTCAGCATGTATGGGACTGTCGCGCGGGTGCGTGTGAGGCCGGGTGGAGTGGAGCGCTTGAAGGCGCTCTCGCAGCAGTTCATGGCGCGCAACGTACCTGGTCATGTCATGACCCTGGTCTACCAGATGGATGACGACCCGCAATCGGTTTGGCTCGCGGTTGCCTTCGACTCAAAGGCGAGCTATGTGGCGAACGCGGAGAGTCCAGCGCAGAACGACTGGTACGAGCAGATGTCGCGGGAGCTGGAAGCCGCGCCAGAGTGGCACGACGGCGAGATTGTCGATTACCTCAAGGGCGGCGCCTAGGTCGCCTGTCCACCGCACATAGCGCTGGCGAGCAGGCTCCCCTGTCTCGTACACTGGCATTGGCGACATTGTCAGCGCCGGTAGCGGGGGAGCCTGCATCGCTATGTTCATCGTCGACGCCCACGAAGATATTGGCTATAACGCCCTCCACCATGACCGCGACGTGCGGCGCTCGACCGCCGAGCAGCGCGCCCGCGAGGCCAGCGCCGCCGCGAGCGCGCCGCCCGCCGAGGGCGCCCTGACCGGTATGCGCGACTCCGTGATGATCGGGCTGCCTGATCTGCGGCGCGGCGGAGTCGGGCTGGTCTGCTCCACCATCTTCTGCATGCCAGAGGAGCAGGCGGCGATGACCGCCGACGGCTGGGCGCAACTCCGCTACTATCAGGGGCTGGCCGCCGAGCCAGATGACGCGGGTATCCGGCTGATCGGCTCGCGCGCCGACCTCGACGCGCTGACCCGCGACTACACCGCCGCCGCCACGCCCGCCACGCGCCCGGTGGGCTTCCTCCCGCTGATGGAGAGCGCCGACCCCATCGCCGACCCCGCCGACCTGGAGCAGTGGTACGCCGCCGGCCTGCGTATCATCGGGCCGACCTGGCGCGGCTCGCGCTACTGCGGCGGCACGGGCCATCCCGGCGGCTTCACCGACCTGGGCTGGGCGCTGCTGGCCGAGATGGCGCGCCTGGGAATGATCCTGGACATCAGCCACATGGCCGACGATGCTGTCTGGCAGGCCGTCGAGCGCTACGACGGGCCGATCATCGCCAGCCATACCAACTGCCGCGCTTACGTGCCGACCGACCGCATGTTCACCGATGACCAGATTCGCGCCATCGCCGGGCGTGGCGGGGTGATTGGCGCGCTGCTGCACAATAGCTTTGTCGTCTCCGGCTGGACGCCCGCCGATGGCCCCGTCAGCATCGACGCGGTGGCGCGTCACATCGACCATGTGCGCGAGCTGACCGGCGACGCGAGCCACAGCGGCATCGGCAGCGACTTCGACGGCGGCGCGGGCGCCGAGTCCACGCCCGCGCCCTTCGACACGGTGGCCGACCTCGGCGCGCTGGCGGAGGCCCTTCGCGCCCATGACTACAGCGAGGAGGAGGTCGCCGGGATCATGGGCGGGAACTTCCTGCGCGTATTCCGTGCGGCGCTGCCCTGATCGGCGAAATGAGGCGAACCGATGAGCGCTAGCGGCGCCCCTGCCACTCCAGGCAGGCCGCGTGTCTACGTCACGCGGCGCATTCCCGACATCGGCCTGCGCCTGCTCGCCGACGCCTGCGCGGTCAACGTCTGGCAGGGAGATGAGCCGCCCTCGCGCGCGACGCTGGAGCGCGAGCTACGCGACTGCGACGGCGCGCTGACTCTGCTTACCGACCATCTCGACGCCGCTCTGCTCGACGCCTGCCCGCGTTTGCGCGTCATCAGCAACTACGCCGTCGGCTACGACAATATCGACATCGCGGCGGCGACGGAGCGCGGGATTCTTGTCGGCTACACTCCGGACGCGCTGACGGAGACGACAGCGGACTTCGCCTTCGCCCTGCTGCTGGCCGCCGCGCGTCGTGTGGTGGAGGGGATCGACTATGCTCGCGCTGGCCATTGGACGACCTGGGGGCCGCTGCTGCTGCTCGGCGCCGACATTCACCATGCGACGCTAGGGCTGATCGGCCTGGGGCGCATCGGCACGGAGGTCGCCCGGCGGGCGCGCGGCTTCGACATGCGTGTGCTCTATGCCAACCGCAGCCGCCACGAAGCGTTGGAGCGCGAGCTGGGGCTGGAATACGCCGCGCTCGATGACCTGCTGGCGCAGTCGGACTTCGTGAGCCTGCACACGCCGCTGACCGAAGAGACGACCCACCTGCTCGACGCGCGGCGACTTGGCATGATGAAGCGCGGGGCGATTCTCATCAATACGGCGCGCGGCCCTATCGTCGAGACCGATGCGCTGGTCGCCGCGCTGCGCGATGGCCAACTGGGCGCCGCCGCGCTCGATGTGGCCGACCCGGAGCCGCTGCCCGTCGGGCATCCGCTCTACGCGCTGCCCAACGCGCTGATCACGCCGCATATCGCCAGCGCCAGCGTCGCCACCCGCAGCGCAATGGCCGAGCAGGCGGCGCGTAATCTGCTGGCGGGACTGCGTGGCGAGCCACTGCCCCGTGGCGTCAATCCGCAGGCGTTGGGGCAGGGACGCTCAGCCGTGCGGACGGTCTCTCAGGAACCTGGCTAGCCCATTTGGACAATCCTTTGTCCAAAAGCGGGCGGGCGCGCCAGGCCGCTCCAGATCGGTGTTTTTAGCAGGCGGCCGGCTCTACGTGAAATTACTGGCTAGTCCATGCGTCCCATGTGAATAGACAGCCAGAAATGTCATGATATACTCAGATTTATAGCGCGCTCACCTGCGCGAGCGCGCCCGCGATCGACGCTCAAGCCTCATTTAGCTGTTACCGGCGACCCGCGCAACGATGTGGCCAGCAGGAAGCTGGTATGTGGCTGCGCTCCGTCGCGTTCGGGACGCCACCCTCGCCAGAGGGCGCGCCAGAATGCAGCTATCATCTGACACTGAGCCAACGTTTCTCTCGTTAGCGCGTGGCCTGGGGCGTGGTGGTGTTGCGCCCCGGCGAGTCTGGGTCATTTCAAGGAGAAGGTATGACAGCGCCACTGTCTCCGGATGCGGAAGCGCCGCTCACTTGTCCGCATTGCCATCTTGAACTGCGTGAGCTTGTGGTGAATCCGGCTGGCGAACTGATCGGCTGCGAGGCGTGCGCCGAGGAGCTTGGGCTGGCGGGCGAGGCGCTCTCGCTGGATGAGTGGCGCGCCAGCGACCAGGTGGCGGAGGCGCTCGCGCGCTACCCCCTGACCGGCTGGAGCGTCGCCAAGCCCGCCGTCACAGAGACGCACCGCCCGCGCGCCCATTTCTGGGAGGTGGCCGCAGGCGGCAAGCGCTATTTCCTGAAGCTGTTCCATCCGTGGTTCCCGGCGGAGTCTATCACCTACACCCACAGCATCCACCAGCATGTCGTGATGCAGGGGCTGCCCGCGCCGCGCGCCGTGCTCGACCGCGATGGGGCGAGCTTCACGCGGGTAGGCGAGAGCTACTGGGCGCTCTACCATGCCATCGAGGGGCGCCACGCGAACGAGCGTGAGTGGATGTGGGGACGACCCAAGGCGGCGGAGACGCTCGGCGCGCTGCACAGCGCGCTGGAGGGCTTCACGCCAGAGGGCGCGCCGTTTGGGCCATGGGCGGCGTGGACGATAGATACGGTGGACCGCGTGCTGGAGGGCTGGCCCGCGCACCCCGATCTGCCGCCCGACCTGCTGGGCTATGTCCGCGACCGCCTGGCCCGCCGCTATTTCGCGGAACTCTACCCGGAACTGCCCAAGCTGGTGACGCACGGCGATTTCGTCGCCGCGAATGTGCTCTGGCGTGGCGACGCGATCAGCTCCAGCATCTCTGGCATCCTCGATTTCGAGCGGGCGCACCCTGATACTGCGCTGTTCGATTTCGCCTGGGGCCTGGGAGACCGCCGACCGCCGCTGCTGCGCGCAACCGTGGCGAGCTACAGCCGCGCGCGACCGCTCTCCGCTCTGGAGCGCGAGGCGCTGCCGGAGGCGCTGCTGCTGGGTATGCTGATGGCCATCGACATCCAGATGACCTACTTCGGCAATATGCGCGAGGTTGCGCGCCTCGCCGCCGAGCTGCATCACACCGTGCGCGACCTCGAATCGCTGCGCAAGGCGGTGGCCCTCAAGCCTACCGCGTTCTAGCAGCGTCACTCCGCGCCCAGCCGACGGCCCCCGTTTCGCGAGACTGCTCGCGGCGGGGGCTGTTTGCTGGCGGTCGATGCTCTCACTATTCTTGAGATATGCCGAGCATCGTGTGAGGGCGGACGGCGGGCTTCGCGGCGCGCAGGCCCTCCGGGCGCGGTTTCAATCGCCTGCCGCTCCTTGCCGCTCGCGCACACGCAGACGGATGCCGTAGAGCGGGACGGCGGTGACGCGGTAGAACTGCACGAGTTGCTGGTCAGGAACCGCCTCGAACTCGTAGCGGCGGAGGGCCTGCGAGACCAGCGCCTTGATCTCGACCTTGGCGAAGTTGATGCCGATGCAGACGCGGGGACCGCCGCCAAAGCCGACCAGCGCGTAGGCGGTGCGTTTGT
>DASVWQ010000332.1:0-11857 GCA_036393135.1 Ktedonobacterales bacterium | reverse complement strand
GCCGCGCGCGTTCCTCCGGCAGGATGGCGTCGGGCTGGGTCGTCGCCAGGCGATAGAGGGCGGGAGCGCCATAGCGGCGGGCCAGCGGTTCAGCGACCTCCAGCGCGATCCGCTCCAGCCGTTCCCGCGCGCGGCTCCGGGTGGGCGTGGCAGGCAGGGCGAAGAGTGGCGCTGGCTGCGCGGGCAGAAGTGGCGCAAGGTCGCCCAACTCCAGCGCGAGGGAAGCTATCCACGCGGCGGCCTCCGCCCCCACTGCGAGGGCCAACAGCGCGCTCGCTGCCTGCGCCAGCTCGCCAGCCTGACGGTAGGGGCGCGCCAGCCACCGCTCGTGGCGCGCCTCGCCACCCGCCGCCCACACGACACACAGGCGCAGCGTCCGCCCACAGCGTCCACGCTCAGCCAGCCGTCGCGCCAGCCGCGCCGCCAGGCGAGGCAGCGCGGCCAGCGCCTGCTCTGGCGTCAAGCCCGCCTCACCGATCGCGCAGCATAGCCGCGCCGTAACGAACTCCGGCATTCGGGCCGGGCGGAGCGAGCGCGCTTCATAACCCCGCGCAAGGATTGCCAGCGTTGCGCCCACCGTCGCGCCGAACTGACGCCGCAATGCCTGCGGATCGCGCGCGTCGAGGCGCGCCACCTGCCCCAGCGTGCGCAGGCCGAAGTGGCGCAGCCGCGCGGGTGTCTCTGGCGTGAGGCCGGGCGCCGTCTCGCCGGGCAGCCGCGCTAGCGCCTTCACTGGCGTCGTCTGGATGAAGGCGGCGGCCTCCGCTGGCGCGATGACGCGCGCCGCGCCCACTGGCGCCGCCAGCGCCGCAAGCTGGGCGATGGTCAACGTCGGACCAGCGCCAACCCGCCCAGGCAGCCCCCACTCGGCCAGCCAGCCAAGCAACCCATCGCACGCCGCCTGTGTCTCCGCTGGCGAGCGGCGTCCCAGGTCGATCAGCGCGCCCCGCAGCCCGGCGCCACGCGGATCGCCCAGCCACTCGACACGATCGGTCAGTTCGGCGCAGCATACCCGCAGCGCTTCGATAGCCGCCAGCCCCTCAGGCGCGCACAGGGCGCCCGCCGTCAGGAGCGCGCATATCCGCGTCTCCTGCGCCACGTCCAGCGCGCCCGCCGAGCCATCCATCGCCATACGCATGCGTCCGCTCCCAACCGCCAATCGCCGACCATCATCGAACATGTGTTCCAGTAATAGGCGCGTGTAAGAGCGCATGTCAAGCGGAGGCGGGCGCAGGCGGGCAAGTGGTGGGGAGCGATGGCCACAGGTGTCGCGCCTTGTCCCCCGGCGCGAGTAACCTGACGGGACGGCATGGCGCAACGGCATGGCATGGCGCGGGCGCGCGGATGACCACACGTCCGGCGAGTGGATGATGTCGCGACGAAATTCACCTGGCGGACGCTACAAGCCGCCTGCGGCAAGCCGCGCGCGCGCAGCCTCGTCCGACTCCTTGAGCGTGTCCAGTAATCCGCCGCCGCCTATCCGGATGATGCCAGAGAGATGCCCATCATGGCTGAGCGAGCGGTGACGGTTGAGCGCCACCCGAATCCTGATCGACACGTCCCAGTAGTTCACCTGCCGAGCCTGGCGCGGATCATAGGCGGGCACTAGCGCAATAGTCACGTCGGCGGGGAGGACGTTCCAGCCCCGATCTCGCGCAACCTTCAGGGCGTGTTCGAACGCCCGTTGCGTAGCTGACGCCCCATCCATTGTATCCATCGTATCCATCGCATTCATCAACCCCCATACCCACAGCACATACTCCACGCTGCGCGCGATCCCTACAGAAGACGGCTCCTGGCTGCGTGCGCAAAACCCCGCACATGCCGGAAGCGCGCGCACGACCAGTAATGAGAAAGATGCCTGCGCGCAGAGTATACCATGTCAATGTTCGGTTGGCTGCCTGGAAGCGGCGACGGAGCCACTGGCGCGCGGTGGTCCCGCCAGGGACGGCGCGCCAGCGCCTCATGGTACGATAGAGTCGCTATCCACATGTGACAGGCTCGCGCCGACACCCATCGAGGATGCTCCATGACATCAGCGGCGCCATCCACACCAGCGGAAACCCGACACGACACCTATATCGGCCCGCTCCTGACAACCGCCATCATGGCAGCGCTGGCGACGCTCCTCGTGCTTGTCCTGCTGCTGGGGCGACAGCTCACCAGCGCCATCGCCGATCTCCAGCAGGGGCCAGCCGCGCTGGCGGCGCATCTCCCGCTCCTGATGATGGTGGTGGCGGGGCCGCTCGTCTGCGCCACGCTCGCCGCCTTCGCCATGTGGCGCGTGATCTGGATCACGCGCGTCACACACTATATGCGGGTAGCGCATGACTATTGCGGCGAGCGCCTACGCCGCGACGCGCCGCTCATCGCGCTGGGCTTCCCGCCAATGGGACAGTCGCTGGCGGTCGGCGGCGAGCAGCGGCCAGGCGCCAGTCGATCTGCCCCAGAGCTGGCCGCCAGCGCGCCGCAGATGCTCCTGCTGGGTGAATCTGGCTCTGGCAAGACAACCGCGCTGCTCACCATCGCCCAGAGCCTCAGCGCGCGTCCGCTCTGGGTCAGAGTTATCCTCGGCGTTCGGCGTGAGTCGCTGCCCGTCCTGGTTGCCCTGCCCGGCCTGGCGCGCTCGCTCACCAGCCAGCCAGGGGCCACCGCGTCAGCCCTGATACACTATGTCGCAGCTCTCCTGGAGCGCATGGGAACAGAGGGCCTGGGCGCGCGAGCGGAGCGCCTCTTGCGCGCTGGCCGTCTGACGCTGCTGTGTGACGATTACGACAAGCTCGATGATGACGAGCGCGAGACGCTCAATCTGGCCTTGCGGGCGCTGCGCGAGGCGCCCTATAGCGCTTGCCGGATCGTGGTCGCCTGCGAGACCACGACTTACGCCTCAGTGGTGGATGATCTTGGCCCGCTCGCCCAATTCAGCGCCGTTGAGATTGCGCCCATTCCTGGCGTGGAGGTCAGCGCCGCGCTCCAGCGACGCGAGAACGCGGCGCGGCGTCGGCGGGAGGAGGCCAGCGCGCCCGCCGAGTCCAGCGTCCCGGCCGAGCGGCGGCCGCTGGGCGTGTCGTTGCGGCTGGCGGCCATCTCAGCGGCGCTGGTCGAGGCGCAGGCGGCAGGCGTCCCGCTCGCCTGGGGTCGCGCGGAACTCCTGCGCGCTCATCTACGTCTGGCGAGCGCCACGGCGACCGTGCGCGACCTCGAATCCGCTGTCAGCCAGCCCGACGAGGACCTCAGCGAGCAGCCCGCGCTGGTCTGGGCGGCGTTCGCCGCCTCGCTGCAAGACACCTGCTGTGGTTACGCGCCGCTCGACCCGACCCGTACCGTCGGCGAGAGCGTCTTCGAATGGCTGGCGAACCACCCACCGCCCAGCCCAACCGACTTCACCCTCAACACGGCGCCCATCCTTGAGCCACAGCGCATCGAGCGCGACATCCAGGCAGGACTGCGGGTTGGCCTGCTGCGCCGCAGCCTGGACGGCCTCACGCTAAGTTTCGCCCACACCCTGGCGCAGGCGAGTGCGGCGGCGTGGTGGCTCGATCTGCGTGACGATGGCCTGGGACGACTCAACAGCCAACTGCTGCGGCCCCAGTGGGCGCTGCCGGTCGCGCTTTGGACGGGCGCGCATGGCGAACCGTATGACCTCGCTCAGCGCATCTTCCGCTTTGCCAACAGCCCCGGCAGCGTTGCCCCACGCGCTGGCGTCACCGACCATCTGGATGTCTATCCGCAGGCGCTCGCGCTCGCCCTGGCCGCCGTCCTCGAAGGCGCGGCGCCACACCTGAGCCGCATCATCGCCATGCGCCAGACCCGTGCGCATGCCTTCATTCTCGCTCAGCAGGGCATGCGCGACTTCCTCGACGCTTGCGTGGTCTATGGGGCCGATCCCGCGCAACGTCCACGCCTCAGCCGCGCCCTCGCCCGCATCCAGTCGGAGGTTGGCATCGAGTTCCCGTCATATCTCGGCGCGCTTGCCCGCGAGTCAGCCCTCGACCGCATGCCACGAGCGCAGATCACGACCACACTGGGTCTCTGCGCCACGCCCCAGGCCATCGATGAGTTGATGTCGCTGCTGCTCCAGTCCGACCCCACCATGCGCCAAGCGCTCGACCAGGCGCTCGTCTACTCAGGCGCCAACGCGATCCCGGCCCTCCAGACCGCCGTGCGCGCGGGGAATCCGCACGTCCGCCAGCGTGCGGAGGAGGCGCTGCGGCTGCTCAGTGGCAGCGCGCCAGCAGTGGGAGAAGCCGCCAGTGGAGCGGCTATCGCGGGACTGGTCAGCCCCGACGCCGCGCAACGCCGCGCCGCCGTGACCACCCTCAGCGCGATTGGCGCTTCCGCCGCGCTCAACGACCTCATCGCGCGCCTGGACGATACGGATGGCGAGGTCCGATTGGCCACCGTCGCCGCCCTCGGCCAGCTTGGCGGTCGCCGCGCGCTGCTCGCCCTGCGCCGCCACGCGAGCAGCGACGATCCACAACTCCGGCTCGCGGTCGCTCAGGCGCTCGGCGTGGATCCCGCGCCCGCCTCGACCGCGACACTGCTGCGCCTGCTCAAGGACTCCGATGCGCAGGTGCGCGCGGCGGCGGCCACCGCCCTCGGCGCCGTCGCCGACAAGCGCGCCATCGCCGCGCTACGCGAGGCCAGCGAGGACGCCGATCCCTGGGTGCGCCACGCCGCGCAGACTGCTGTGCGTCGCTTCACCCATCCCTGAGCGCCTCACAGGTAGCGGTTGTGGTAGGTGGCAGGCGTCGGGCCAACGCCACCTTCGAGTACATCGAGCCAGCCGTGGTCGGCATCTATGGAGACGCCGCGCGCCTCACTCTCTTCGGCGGTGATGTAGGGCAGCGCATGCCCCACTAGCGGCTGGCGGTCCCGCACGCGCGCAAAGTTCGCGTCGGCCTGGGCGCGCAACGCCGCGAAGCCTTGCTCCACATCGCGCAGCGCGGCGCTTTCCTCCAGCGACGCTTGCAAGTGCTCCATCCAGAGCGCGAGCCGCAACTCCGCCGCCACGTCCGGCGCCGCAAGGCTGAGATTCAGCTCGGCGTCGGCGCCAAAGCCACGATTGTTCAGGTTCGCTGAGCCGACCGTGAGCCAGCGGTCGTCCACGATGCCCACCTTGGCATGGACATAGACGGGGCGGTAGTAGAGGCCGCCGGGCGCCTCGGCGCTCGCGGCGTCCGCGCCGAGCGTCAGCGCGAGCAGCCTGCCCGCCGCCACTCCCTCTGAGGCACGCTCGCGGATATGCGCGAGGCCTGCGTCGCTGTAGCGTCGGCCGCAGTTGGGATGGTCGGGCAAGACGATCCCCACACGCACGCCCCGGTTCAGCGCATCGCCCAGCGCATCCAGGAAGGCGATCATCTCAGGACTCTTGCCGCCCCAGAGTAGCGTATCGATCCCGTGATATGACTCCGGCCAGAGGTACTGACTCTCCAGGTAGATGAAGCGCTGCGCGGCGCCTACCGCGCGGGTATACGCCTCGCGGATGGTGTGGATGCCGTCGGGCGCGAACGCATAGGTGGCCTTGGGAATCGAGCGGATGACCTGCGCCTCCGCGCCATGCGCCAGCGGCGCTGGCGTCTCGTCGGGCAGCCCGCCCGGCCACTGCGGGCCATCGCGCCGCTCAGCGACTTCCATCCAGCGCTGGACGATGTTGCGCTGCACGTCGGCCACCACTGGCCCCTGGATGCGCAGATGGGCGTCGTGCCAGGGATGTGTCGAGACAGTGCGCGCCGACCCGCGCTCCGGCGACTCGGCGGGGTGATAGCGCGTATCCCAGCGATCATAGTCGCCGTCCGCCTGGAGCGTCAGATCGATGCCGCCAACGAAAGCGGTTCGGCTATCGACCACTGCGCACTTCTGATGCAGCGCCTCCATCAGGTGCGTGACCTTGAGACTGCTGTTGTCCAGCAGGCAGTCCACGCCCACCTCCTCCAGCAGCCGCTTCTGCTCGGGCGGGTCATTCGTGATGTGGACGCCCAGGCTCGGCGAATCCCAGAGCAGCACGCCCACCTTGACGCCATGCTGGGCCGCGAACCCCAGGACATCGCGGACTTGCAAGCGGCCATTGCTCCAGAGCGCGACCGCCTCCTCCGCAAGGCCTTCCTTGCGCAAGTCCTCGATCAGCGCGTTCTGCTCTGGGCTGCCATCAGGGCCGACATGCGCGTCCTCCCCGCGCACCATCTCCAGATCAGCGCGGATGTCCCAGGCCGCCAGCAGGATCGAGCGCTGGGCGCTGAGAAAGGCCCGGCACATCGCCAGCATTGCCGCGCGCCCATCCACCAGCGGCTTCACCAGCGCGCCAGGGCGCGGCGGAAAGTCGCCCTCCGCCCAGAATGGCGCGAAGTCGCCGGACGCGGATACGTGATCGATCATCGTGGCCAATCCTTCCACTGGCGCCGTGACGAGCGGGACAGCGCGAACTACAGCGCCTGCGCCCGTTCGCCCTCCGCATGGCCCGCAAGGCGCTCCAGATGCCCTGTATCGTTGACCCGCAGCACCCGGATAGGCGCAGCCGGCGCATACTCAAACTCAAAGATGCTGGCATTATCGCGCCGGAACTGCCGCCTCCGGTCGAATGTCAGCCCCAGCGCCCGCAGCAGCAGCACGCTGACCACACCGCCGTGCGTCACCCAGAGGACATTGCCATCGGGGAAATGGTCACGCCAGCGCGCCAGCGCCCCCTGCACGCGCCCGCTGAACCGCGCCCAGGTCTCGCCCTCTGGCGCGCCCCACGCGCCCAGCGGGTCCAGTTCGACGCGCCGCACCATCTCCGGCTCATCGCGCAACAGTTCGGCGAAGACACGCCCCTCCCACGCGCCCATCGCGATCTCGCGTAGGTCCGGGTCGATCATCACTGGCAGACCTACCCGCCGCGCGACCGCCTCCGCCGTCTCCATCGCGCGGTCGAGGTCGGAGGCGACAATCGCGTCGAACCGCGCGCCCGCCAGTCGCTCGCCGAGCGCCTCCGCCTGGCGCTGGCCGAGCGCGCTCAGCGGCGCGTCAGTCTGCCCGGTGATGCGTCCGTTCTCGTTGTGCTCGGTCGCGCCGTGGCGCGCTACCAGCAGTCGCATAGCGTAGCGCCTCCAGCGGACTCGTGGCTTTGTGGGACGCTCACCGCGCGCGCCCCTTCTTCTTCGCAGTCGGCGGCGTCGCCATCCGCGTGTGGTAGTCCGTCACCTGCTGGAAGGCATCGGCGATGCGCAGCAGGATCGGTTCGCCAAACGCCGGGCCAAGCAGTTGCACGCCCACCGGCAGGCCCTCGCTGAAGCCGCCGGGCATCGAGAGGCCGCTGGTTCCAGCCAGATTGGCGGGAATCGTGAACACATCGTTCAGATACATCGCGTAGGGATCGGAGATCTTCTCACCGATCTTGAACGCGACCGTCGGGCTGGTCGGGCTGATGAGCGCGTCGAACGTCTCGAACGCCCGGTCAAAGTCCTGCTTGATGAGCGTGCGCACCTTCTCGGCTTTGAGGTAGTAGGCGTCGTAATAGCCAGAGGAGAGCGCGTAGGCGCCCAGCATGATGCGTCGCTTGACCTCCGCGCCAAACCCCGCCTCACGGGTCTCCGACACATAGTCGATCAGACCGCCGCGCGTCTTCTTCGAGGAGAAGCCATACTTCACACCGTCGTAGCGCGCCAGATTCGCGCTACACTCGGCGGGCGCGATGATGTAGTACGCCGCGACGCCATAGCGTGTATGGGGCAGCGAACACTCGCCCACCTCGGCGCCCAGCGATTTCAGCGTCTCGATAGCCTGATCGACCACCGCGCGCACGCCGGGCTCGGTCCCCTCGACAAAATACTCGCTTGGCACGCCAATGCGCAGGCCCTTGATGTCACCCGTCAGCGCGGCGGAGTAGTCGGGCGTCGGAACGTCTACCGACGTCGAGTCGAGCGGGTCATGTCCGGCGATGGCCTGCATCATCAGCGCCATGTCGCGCGCCGAGCGCGTAAATGGCCCAATCTGATCGAGCGAGGAGGCGAACGCGATCAGCCCGAAGCGCGAGACGCGGCCATAGGTCGGCTTCATGGCGACGGTATTGGTCAGCGCGCCCGGCTGGCGCACCGAGCCGCCCGTGTCAGACCCCAGCGAGGCCATCGCCTCACCCGCCGCCACCGCCGCCGCTGAGCCACCGCTGCTCCCGCCTGGCACGCGCGCGGTATCCCAGGGGTTGCGCGTCGGGAAGAAAGCCGAGTTCTCGGTCGAGGACCCCATCGCGAACTCGTCCATGTTCGTCTTGCCCAGCATGATCGCCTGGGCGTCGTGCAACCGCTGCATCACGGTCGCGTCATAAGGCGGGATGTAATGCTCCAGAATGCGCGACGAACAGGTCGTCCGCACGCCTTTCGTGCTGATGACATCCTTGATGGCGATGGGGATGCCTGCCAGCGGCCCCAGCTTAGCGCCCTCAGCGCGCTGCTGGTCCACATGCTCCGCCGCCCGCAGCGCTTCGCTATCCGTCACGGTGACGAAGGCGCGCACGTTGCCTTCCACCTGCTCGATGCGGTCCAGGTGGGCGCGGGTCAGCTCCACCGCGCTGATGGCGCGGCTCCGTAATTGCTCGGCGGCCTCGCTGATACTCAGTTGCCACAATTCAGCCACGTAACTCTACTCCTCGCCACATCCAGGGGCCGTCGCCATCGTGGGCGTCCGCCCCGCCATCCTGCCGCCAGCCGCGCTACTCTTCATCCAGCACGGCGCGCACCCGAATATAGCCATCCTCGCGCGCGGGCGCGTTGGCGAGCAACTGCTGCGGCTCGAAGGACGGGCGAGAAGCATCAGCGGCCATCACGTTCGTCATCGGCAGGATGTGCGCCGTCGCGGCGACCTGGCTCGTGTCCGCTTCGCCAATGACGTTGATATGCTCCAGGATGGCCGATAGCTGGTCGCGGAGGCGGTCGCGCTCTTCGTCGCTGAGCGCCAGCCGCGCCAGCCGCGCCACATGGTCAACCGTCTCTCGGTCTATACTCATCGTCTGGGTTCTTTCTCTTCCCGCCACTTCAGAATCGAATCACGAACATGCTGAACTCGCCAGTGGCTGCGCTCCACTGCGCCCGCGCCTCGGTCACCTCGGCGGAGATTGGGCCACGCCGCAGCGCCACGAGCAGGTCGTCCAGCAGCGGACGCGCCCCTTCGGCGACCACCTCGACCGTGCCGTCCGCCATGTTCCGCGTGTAGCCAGTCAGCCCAAGCGTTCTGGCGCAACGTCTCGCATAGGCCCGATAGCCGACGCCCTGCACATCGCCTGCGATGTGCGCGGTCAGACGCTCCATCATCATGCTCTTCCTGGCGCGTGGCCGTGGTCGCGCGCCGTGTTTTCCATTCGCCATGATAGCCCGCCCGCGCCGCCAACCGCAAGCGGCGGGCGTGCGCCGCGCCAACCAGCGTCAGGCCTCTGGCCGCAGCTTCTCCCGAATCTGGCGATAGGTCGATTCCAGGTAGTCGGGCATCACCTTGGCGTCGGCCAGCACAGGCATGAAGTTGGTGTCGCCGCCCCAGCGCGGCACGATATGCATGTGCACATGATCGGCGATGCCAGCCCCCGCCACCGAGCCTTGATTTACGCCGAGGTTGAAGCCCTGCGCGCCAATCGCCTCCTGGCAGGCGCGCACACAGCGCTGCGCCATCGCCATCATTTCCGCCAGCGTCTCGGCGTCGAGTTCGAGGATCGTCGGCAGGTGCGCGTAGGGCGCGATCATCAGGTGCCCATTGTTGTAGGGGAAGATGTTCATCAACGCAAAACAGCGCTCGCTCCGTGTGAGAATGAGATTCGCCTCGTCGTCGGTCGAAGCGCCCTTCTCGCAGAACACACAGCCCGAAGTCTGCTCGGCGCCGATGTACGCCATTCGCCATGGGGCCCAGAGTTGTCGCATCGCCAGACTATCCTCTCGCGTGGTGTCGCGGCTAGAACAGAGTCAACTGCGGCACGGCAAAATAGCCGAGCAGGTAGAATGCCACAAACAGCGCCACGCCGATCAGGATCCACGTCCATACGCGCATCACCTGGCCGTCGCGTGGCGCGAGGCCAGAGCGGGCGTCCCAGGCGGCGGCGTCTCGCTCGGCATAGCCATCCCACTGCGCGGCGCGAGCACGCTGGGCAGGCGGGCGACGGGGTGAGCGGTTGGCGGGGCGTGTCTGGCTCCGATCAATATCCAGCGTATCAGTCACGGCGGTCGCCGCCAAATGCTGGTAGCGCTCATCCTCGTAGCCTGGAGCCGAAGCGCCAAATCCTGGTCCACGCTGGCGCTGACCCTGGCCGCTTGCCACTGCGTCACGATAGGCGGTCACCGGGTACGGCGCTGGCAGCGCTGGATCGCTAGCCGCGCGGGTAAATGCGGCGTCGCACTCCTCCAGCGCGAGCGCCAGCGCCTCCGCCGTGACCAGGCGCCGCATGTGGGTCAGGTCGAGGATACGCGCCAGCAACTCTTGCGTCTCAGGCGTCACATCCTCATGGTACGCGCGCGGCGCCACATGGTAGGGCGCCTGCGCCTCCCCCAGGGGCCGGGTCAGCAGCAGCCAGAGCGCCGCGCCAATCGCCCAGACATCGCGCGTGCGCTCGTCGGCTCGCAGGGCCTCCAGTGTCGCTTCCGGGTCGGGGACGACATCGGAGAGCGCGGCGGCGGCGACGGCGTCAGAGAAATACTCCCAGTCGGTCGGCAGGCGCACGTTGTTGATGTGCGCCATTGCCTGGCGGTCGATCAGGATCGCCGGCGGTACGAGGTCGCCGTGAGCGAAGTTATGCTGGTGAGCGTAAGCGACTGCGCGGGCTACCTGGAGCAGCAGCGCAACCCCGCGCCGGGCTGGCGCGCCATCGGCGAGATAGTGGGTTAGCGGGCGGCCATCGATGTATTCCTGAACGACGAAGTAATAGCCGTCCTGCTCGATTACGTCATAGACCGCCAGGAACGCAGGATAGGAAAGCGAGCCGGAGGCTTCCAGCGCCTCGCGATACGCGCCCGCGTCTTCCAGCGGGCAAACCTTCACCGCGACGGGGCGGCGGAGCAGCGTGTCATCGGCTGCATAGACCACGCACAGCGCGCCTCGCCCGCACGTTGGCCCGAGCCGATAGCGCTCGGCAAGTTGCGCGCCGCTGAGTTGCGCCAGTTGTTCATCGCTCGCGACCACCGTTGCCACCACCTCGTATCCCGCTCAGCGTGACGCCCCGCTCTCGGACGCCCGTCATCCCATTATGCCACGCAAGCGCTCGCACTGCCGCGAACGGTGGGCTGAAGTTCACCCTCCAGCTGCCAGCGACACCGCGCCTAGCAGGGCCGCGCGCGTTCCGGCGCTGGCGGGTCGCAGCGCTGGCCTGCCGCTGACTCCTGCCAGCTTCCGGTCGAGCCGTTCGCGCAGCCAGGCGTAGTAGATAGCGTCCACCTGCGCGAAGGCGCCGCCAATCACGATGACCGCCGGATCGAGCGCCACATACAGGTTCGCCAGCGCCAGCGCCAGCGCCTCCGCTGCGTAATGCGCCAGCTCCAGTAGCGGCTGTGCGCCATCTCGCGCCAGCGCGATGAGTTGCGGCGCGGTGAGTGTTTCGGGGCGCTCCTGGGTCACGCGATTGATCGCCGCCAGCGTCGCGCCGTCGTGCGCTGCGAGTCCAATAGCGAGCCGAATCAGCGACTGCGCGGCGACCAACGGGCCAAGATGCCCCTCAGCGCCACAGACGCAGCGCGGCCCGGCCAGCCCCGTCTGCCAGTGCGCCAGGCGCCCCTCATCGCCATGCGCGCCGACCACTGCTCGGCCGCCAACGACCAGCGCGCTGGCCACCGTCCGCCCGATATGGATGTAGAGCAGCGGGCCGCCCTCTGGCGCGCTCTCCGCCTCAGCGCGAGCAGCGGCGTTGACTCCC
>DASVWQ010000331.1:0-4722 GCA_036393135.1 Ktedonobacterales bacterium | reverse complement strand
AGTGGTGCATCCGGCAAGTTTACGCGACTGCTGGTCGCAACGCGATACCGGATGGGCGACGTGGGTGGTGACGTCGCCGACGGCCCCAGACGAAGGGGTGTTTATGCGCGTTCCAGTACCGTGTTGCCTGTTCCACTGCCTGGCAGATCTCGGCCCAGGACTCAAAACGATGCCCCTTGAGCGCCAGCGAGCGTAAGATCTTCCACCACGGTTCAATCAAGTTCAGGTAGGCCGCGTAGGTGGGCTGAAAGACGAACTCCCAGCGCGGATGCGCCAAGCTGAAGAGCAGCACATCCACCGCCCGGTGGGTGCTCAGGTTGTCGAGGATGGCGTAGACTCGCGTCGCTTCCGTGGGCAGCCAGGCGTCGACCTGCGCGAGAAAGTCCACCCAGTTGGCGATGGTGCGCCGCGTGTAGGGCGCGGTGAAGGCGTCGCCTGTGACGGGTTGAAACGCGCCGAAGAGGTAGCCTTTCTCGCGTCGGCCATAGTCGATCTCCTGCCGCGCGCGTCCGGCGGGCCGCACGGTTGGTTCCTCGGTGGGAGTCGTGACCACCAACCGCTGCCCTAGCCAACTCTTGGCCGCTTCGGGCCCCATCTCATCCAAACAGACCACGCCGCTGCCCTCCGGCGGCGCTTCGTAGAGCGCTTCTATCGCCCCCTTTTAGCGGCGAAGTCGGGATCGACGCGCTCGCCAAACCAGCTCTCCTGCTTGCGCCAGCGTAACCCTTCGGTCAGCAGCACCTCGTTGAGGCGGCTGCGCTGCATGGCGATACCTTTCCGCTCGCTCAAGTAGGCGACCAAGCGATCGAGCGTCCACGACTTGAAGGGCAGCTCGAGGGCCTGTGGCGCGGTCAGCGCGGTGGCGACGATCTCGCCGACCTGTTCACGGGTGTAGGTCGCTGGCCGTCCCCCGCGTGGCGCGTCTTCCAGCCCCACCAAGCCCTTGGCTTCAAAGCGGTGCAGCCAGAGATAGACCGTGGCACGCGCCAACCCGAGGTGCACCGCGATCTCCTCGACCTGCTTCCCATCGAGTGCCGCTTGCACGACACGCGCCCGCTCCACCGTCCGTGCCGCCGCGGTCCGGGAGTGCGCCAGACGCCTGATGCTCTGCCGCTCTTCCTCGGTCACGTCGCGCACCTGCGCCAGGTCTAGCCGTTTGCCCATGCAGCGCCTCCTGATCTGAGATGCTTCACACTATCACGAACTTGGCGGATGCACCACTTAGACCGCTGGTTGGTCTGCTACAACACCAAGCGGCCCCTCTTGGCCTACCGCAACATAGGCAAGCGTCCCATCGACACCGTCAACGCCTACCTGAGTGTCACGCAGGAAGCTTCGTAGCACATTTTGATAGATGCTCTTAATTCGTGACGATGAGCATGCCACGCATATATTTCTCGTCGGCCATCGAGCCTTCCTCCCCAGCGGGGCCTTCACCGCACGGCGCGACACAGTGCCAGGCATAGACGCCGGGCTTGTCCGTGCGCACGCGGAACGTCACGATAACGTAGCGCTGGCCACTCGCGCTGACGCCTGGAATCGGCACGTTGAGATGAAAGGCCGGCACGGTGAAGGTATGGGCGATCTTGGTCCGGTCAAGCGCGCTGTAGGCTTGACCATCGGCATACGCCACGCCATCCACGGTCCCCTGGACGTTCGCGGCGGGTGATGCGGGGGGGAGGGGCGTCGGATCGAGATCAAAGTTGCGAATGGTGATGGTTACTAGGCTATGCGCCGGTATGCTCAGCGTCGTCTCAGGCAAATAAGCCGCGAAATTCACCGCCGGGCCACCGGGCCTGACGGGCATGATGTCGAGCGCGATCTGATCGGAAGCCGGACGCTGCGCCACCGCCAGTGTCGGGCGGGAGGCGCTGAGCAGGTTGCTGACATTGAAACCGACGACAAGGACGAGCATGAGCAGCGTACCAGCGGTCAGGACGCTATAACGAGTCCAGCGCGCAATCGTGAGCCAGCGGTCGGGAGTCGCCCAGGTGTTCCGCACACCGAGCTCGTCGCCCGGATCGCGGGCCAGCGCATCCGACGCCGTTTTCACCGCGTTCACCACATCCACTACATTCGCGTCCACCGAGTCCATGGAGCCAGTCAAGTCACTCGAGCGCATGGCGATCGCCTTCTGAGGAAGCAACCAACGCGCTACAGTGTCACAGAGTGTCACAGAAGCCGCATATCACCGAATTCCTACGATCTTGTAGCGCAGCGTGCTCACGCCAGGCTCACGGGCTGGGGCCAGCGTATCTCAGATCGCTCACGGCCCAGGCGCACGCATGCTGTGCCCCGGCCACCGTCACGGCCTGATTCTGCGCCCGACGAACACTCCCATCTGCGCGTGTGATCTGTGCGCCTGGAGCCTGGCCGGCCGGCAGGCTTCGCCCAGCTTTTGCCCAGCTTTCGCGCCTCCCGACAAGGATTGTTCACGGTCGCTGGGCGGCTGGCGCGCATGATATTGGCGAGTATGACGTTGGTTGGCGCGCATGACGTTGGCGCGCATGAGGCGCTGTAACGCCGCTGTAACGCCGCTGTAAGGCTCCCGTGAGGCTCCTGTGAGCACGTTATCGGGGTCTGTGAGGCGGCTGTGAGCGATTTGCATCACATTCTGTTCCAGGTCATGTCCCGGTTGAGCGCCAGCGCCAATGCGCACAGTGAGCGTCTGGCGCTCGTCACAAACACCCTGGGCGATGCGCGCGACACGTCGATCCGCTACGATTGCGGCACGCGCAAGGAGTCATTTTGAGGAGTCATTTTAGAGCAGCCGCTCTTGGCGAGCGGACGAGGAGCAAAAACGATGGATACCCCGCGTGGCTACACGACCGCCGAGAAAGTGCGTGTGATTCTGCTTGTCTTTCTGTGCTCGATCGTCCTTCTGACGATCGCCGCCCTCCCAGCCCTGCTGGATCACGCACTCGGGAGTCAGGGTCGGGTATCGGCGAGCGCCATCTCGACCCAGCATCTGGCGTTCGACATCATGCCGATCAAGGCCGGCGGCCCAGCGGAGAACTGGCCGGCGTACGTGGCCTCCACACCGCTGACCGTCCCCGCCAACTCCGTGGTGACGGTGACGATCCGCAACTTCGATCTGGGCGACGCCGCATTGACCCCCAACTCGCCCCTGGCGCGCGTTGAAGGAACGGTTGGCGGCGTGGCCGTGGTGGACGGCAAAATCTATACGGCGCTCGATCCGGCCAAGGTCGCGCACACGTTCACTGCCCCATTGCTGGGAATCAACGTGCCGATCCCTGGTGACGCGCCCAGCAACGCCACCTATCTGACCGTCACCTTCAGCTTCCGCACCCATGGCGCCGGGACCTATCTATTCCAGTGCCTCGCGCCGTGCGGCACCGGGACGGGGTTCGACGGCCCCATGCAGAGCATGGCCTACATGAAAGGCACATTGACAGTGCAGTGACGGTGCAGTGAGGAGCCTCGGCGGAAACGCTGCCTCGGCGCACGCTGTTTTGTTGGGATTTGGAGATGGCGCTCGGGAACACCGCACTGCGTGGAGCCTCACGCAGGCGCGCTGCGCATGTCGTCGACATGTCGATGACATCGGGGTGCAAGCAAGCATGGAGGAGCGCGCACATGAAGACATCGCTTATGTTGGTGCGCATGGCGGTCGAGACGAGAGCGCGTGTGACCAGAAATCATGCGGCTGGCGCGGCGCCGGCCCGTGATCACGAGACCATGCCCAGCGGCGCGCCGCTGGGCTGGACGCTGCGCCGGAAGCTGCGTGCCGCAACCGGTCGCGCAGCGATGACTGATGCGGACGTGCAGATGGAGGCAAGGGATCTCGCGGCGTTGTCCCAAGTGCGCACAATGTGGCGGTACGGGTTGGGAGGATTGTGGATCCTGGACGCCCTCCTGCAAGCCCAACCGAGCATGTTCAGCGCGGCGGGAATGGTCGGCAACGTGCTGCTGCCAGCTGCGCAGGGGCAGCCGGGCTGGATTGCCGGCCCAATGACCTGGGGCGCCACGCTGTGGGCGGCGCACGCCACCATCTGGAACAGCGCGGCGGTCGCCCTGGAGTTGCTACTCGGTTGTCTTATTCTGATCGGCCGTCGGTGGCCGGCAGGCGGTCGTGCCGGGCTGGCGCTGTCGATCGCCTGGGCGTTGGTCGTGTGGTACTTCGGCGAGGGGTTGGGCGGCATCTTCAGCGGCAGCGCGACCTATGTCGCTGGGTCGCCAGGATCAGCGTTCCTCTACGCCTTGCTCGCCTGCGCGCTGTTGCTGCCCGACGGCTGGTGGTCGTCACCGTGGTTGCTGCGGGCGTTCCAAATCGCCGTGGGCGCGCTGTGGGCGCTGGGGGCCGTATTCCAGATGGCGCCACTATACTGGTCGCCGCTCGGGCTGGCGAGCGCACTCCAAAACGTAGCCATGATGCCCCTGCCCTTGGGGCTGGGAGCGCTCGATGCGCAGCTCCTCACCTCGATGGCGACCGCGCCGGTGCTGTGGAATGCGACGCTGTGCGCTGTGATGTTGGGCTTGGCCGCCGCCCTGCTGGTCGGACGTGGCGGCAAGACGCCTTATATCATCGCGGGCGTATGGCTGGCGATGGTCTGGCTGGTGTTTCTGTGGGTGGTGTTTCAAGGAATCGGCATGGTCTTCAGCGGGATGGCCACCGACCCCAACACCCCACCGCTCTGGGCGCTGCTCTTGCTTCCGGGCTGGTTCTCCCGCCAAGCGCGCGTCGTGGACTCAGAGCCTGCC
>DASVWQ010000330.1:0-9349 GCA_036393135.1 Ktedonobacterales bacterium | reverse complement strand
CTCAGAATGATGAGGGTAATCCACTGGCGTCCGGTCAGGCCAGCGCCTTCTTTATCACTCTGGGCGCGTGGGGTAGGGGTTGTATCGCTGCTCATGATGGCGCCTCCTCTGATGGCGTCTCCTTCTGGGTCGGCGGTTGCGGATGGGCGCCGCCTGGTTGGGGGCGCTCGATGGTCTGGCCGTAGTCGAAGTAGGCGTTGACGGCGTCGGTGATGTGGCGCACGCCCTCGTCGTGGCCGTGCAGCGCGCTGGCCAGGCCGCGCAGGTGGCGCAGGAACGTCTGGCGCTCGTCGTCGGCCAGCCCGCGCAGGTAGCGAGCGATGGGGTCGTCCTCGTGGATGAATGGCGCGTGGCCCAGTCGCTCACGCCCTACGTCGGTCAGCTCCAGTGGCGTGCGGCGGCGGTCGCGAGGATCGACGCCACGTCGGATGAGGCCGCGCCGTTCGAGCGAGTCCACCATCGGCACGAGCGTCGCGGGTTCCACCAGCATGCTTTGGCTCAGCTCCTTGATCATCGCGTGGCCCGTTCGCTGCAACTGGCGCAGCAGGCGATACTGCGGCCCTGTCACCTCGACACCGAACCCCTTGAGCCGCTGCTCGGTCTCCTGGCGCGCCTCTTTCGCAATGGTCGCCGTCAGAATCAGCGCTTCGAGCGCGTCGCGGTAGACGCTGTCGTCGACTGCGGCGGGGGTGGTGTTTTTGTCAGTCATGCGGCGTTCTCCATCGCATCGTGTACATATCATTAGCATACATATCATATGGATACAAGTGAATACAAGGGGAGCGTCATAACACATCCACCTGGGATCTTGGCGCCCGTTGCGCGCCCTCACCCCAACCCCTCTCCCAGCGGGCGAGGGGCTTTCTGATTCCCCTCGCCCGCTGGGAGAGGGGACAGGGGTGAGGGTTTGACGCAACGACAACGACCGCAGCGGACACTCGCGGAGCTTGGGTGGTGGAGAGGGGCGTGGACTGCTGGCGCGCCTGAATGGCGTGCTATACTGGCCGCGATGCGCCTCGCGAGTGTCCGCCGCGGTCCGCCGGATGACTGCGAGGCGCGAACGAGGAGAGACGCCATGTCAACGTCACTGCCGCCTTATGCTGGCCTGCTCTTCGCCCTGCCCGTGATCGCCTTCTGGCTCTGGATGTTCACGGACATGCTGAAGAATACGGGCCTGCCTCCCGGCACGCGCGACATATGGGTCCTGGCGTTCATCTTCCTCAGCATCTTCACGGCGGCGTACTACTTCGTCTACGTCTACCGCTCCAGCCGCTAGTCGCTCAGGTAGCGCTCGTCTCTGGCGTGGCGGGCGGGGCAGGGACAGGTGGGGCGGCGGGGCGCCAGAAGGCGGCGATCAGCGCGACGAGCAGCGGCCAGCCCGCCAGCGCGAATGTCCCGAAGCCGATGTTGATGGGATACATTCGCAGACCCTGCGGCGTGAGGCTCGTGAGGAACGCCACGGCAACGATGGCGATGAGCGCCAGCAACGGCAGCCAGGCGATGGCGGCCGCCAGCCCACGACCGCCCAGCCGCCGTGTCTCGCGCAGCTCCCAGAGCCAGACCACTACGATCAGGATGAGCGCGGGCAGCAGGAAGAGCTGGGGAAAGAGCAGCCGGATCGCCGAGAAGCCCTCCGCCTGCATGGTCGCGCCGACGGTCAGGCAGCTATCGAAGCAGAGCAGCGCATCGAGGATCAGCGTGAAGTAGACACTCGCCACTGTCACGACCGTCGCTGCCAGCCCCAGGATGATGATGCCACGGTTGAGTCGCATGCCAGTCCACCTTTCCGGCGCGCCAGGCGCCGATGCGCGCATCCCCTACACTCTCTATACGCTGTGAGTGGGGCAGCCGTGATGCGTGAAATGGACGATCATGCGGCGCGCGAGCGGGGTGGGTCGTGGCGCCGACGCCGCCTGGCCTGGCGCCACCGGACCGGGGCTATTTGACATAGGAAGAACGGCGCGCCTAGACTCTTCTGTGGGATACATCCATCCCAGCGTCGCATGGGGCGTCTTCCGCGTTCACCGGCGCCCTATCCGTCGCGCGTGGACGTTCCCCGCGTAGATCGCCCCCGTAGGTTCCCTCCAGAGATTTTCCACTGTAGGCGCGTACCGTGCGAGAGTACACGCGAGTACGCGCGAGTAGCGCCGCCTGCCGCCGCGCCAGTGAGATTGCCCCTCGTTGCTTTCGCGCCAGCCATCCCAGCCAGCCATTGGGAGGAGCGGACACATCGGTCGGAAAGGAACAGACCAGAGAGGAGCGCGCCAGATGCCAGATGTACGAGTCAACGACATCACAATGCATTACGAGCAGGAGGGCAGTGGTGAGCCATTGCTGCTCATTCCCTATCTGGCGGCGGACAACGCCTGCTATGCTTTTCAGGTCCCCGACTATGCCAGGCATTTCACCTGCATTTCTGTAGATCCACGTGGCGTTGGCGAGACGGAAAAACCCGCTGGCCCCTACTCCACTGAGCAGTTCGCCGACGACATGGCGGGATTCCTGCATGCGCTGGGGATCGAGCGGGCGCACGTGATGGGGTTGTCGCTGGGCGCCGCCACAGGAATGTGGCTGGCGGCAAAATATCCAGCGCAGGTCAAGTCACTCTCGCTGCATAGCGCCTGGCCAAAGACTGACCTCTTCCTGAAGACGGTGGTGACTGGCTGGCAGGTGACGGCGAAGGCCCTGGGGAGCGTGCCAGAGATGGTCATTCTGGGCATCTTTCCCTGGTGTTTCACGCCCGACCTCTACGCTGCCCGCCCGGACTATGTTGAATCGCTTGCTGCGTTTGTGCGCGGGCGACCAACGCAGCCCGTTGAGGCGTTCATGAGCCAATCGGGCGCCGTACTCGCCCATGACGCGGAAGCCCAGATTGGGCGCATCCAGGCGCCGACGCTGTTCACGTTTGGGCGCCACGACCAGGTCACCTCTACTCGGTTTGCGCAACCGCTACAAGGGAGCATCGCAGGTTCAGAGGTTCAGGTCTTCGAGGGGTCCGCGCACGCGCCCATCTATGAGCAGGTAGAGGAGTTCAACACGCGGACGCTGGCCTTCCTGCAACGCCACGTTGGCTGAGCGGCGACACGCGCTGTCCGGAGGCCACAGCGCCAGAGGCGCCTCGTACCGTCGCCTGGCCCACATTCGCGCATCGGTAGGGCGGGCGGGACTCGAACCCGCACGGCGGTCACCCGCCAGAGGATTTTAAGTCCCCTGTGTCTGCCATTTCACCACCGCCCCAGAGGTGGGCGGCGCTGAGGGTGGCCGCCCTGGCAGCCACAGGATAGCACATCGCCCGCGCGCTGGGCTATCATGAGCGCGGGACGATGACGCTAACGAAGCGAGGAGTGACGCGATGAACGACGCCGATGTGCTGCGCTCGATCAATGAGCTGGTGGAGGAAGAGCATCACCTGCTGGCCGAGGCCGAGAAGGGCGGGCTGAGCGAGGAGCAGCGCGAGCGCCTGCACGCCGCGCAGGTGCAACTGGACCAGTGCTGGGACCTGCTGCGCCAGCGCCGCGCCCGCCGCGAGTTCGGGCAGAACCCCGACGACGCCCAGCCACGCGACGCCGATACGGTCGAGCGTTACAAGGCGTAGCCGCGCTCAGTGGAGCGGACAAACGACGGGCGCGGCCCGGCGACATCGCGTGTCGCTGAGTCGCGCCCGTTGGCGTCTCCGCCCGAAGTATCCGTCCGCGTTGTTGGGGGATGGACTACTTCTTGGTGGGCTTGGCGTGCGGGATCTTGGCGTGGCGCACGGCCTCGTCCAGCTCCTTGCCCGCGCTGAACTTCACCTTCTTGCGGGCGGGCACGTTGATCTTCTCACGGGTCTGAGGATTCACGCGCACGCTCGGCGCCGTCTCCTTGACGGAGAACTTGCCAAAGCCGACCAGCGTCACCGCGTCGCCCTTTTCCAGGGCCTCGCGGATGGTCTCGAGCACAGCGTTCACGGCGACAGTGCTCTCCTTGACGCTCTTGGTGGACTTCGCCGCCACGCGCTTGATCAGTTCCTGTCGTCCGACTGGCATGTGGTTGTCTCCTCTTAACACGGTTTCGGCGTTCTGACACGCCGTTCAGTTGGCGCCTTTTCAACTGACAGTTGAGCATCAGCCCAGATGCTGAGGGCTTCAGACGCTGGCGCCACACAACTGTCCGCTGGCCGGGAGTATAGCATCTGACTACACAGGCGCCAAGCGTACCGCAAGCTTCCGCCTGGCGTCAGGCCTGTATTATTGTGTACGACGCGCCAGCAAAACGCAAGGGAATCCGCAAATTTCCCGCATTTTCTACCGATGTTCTAGCGAATCCGGAGGACGCCGCGACGCTACGGTGGGCAAATACGAACATTAGTACAAAAGTCCTGCCAATCCGCAATGGCTCACGGTTGAGCTTGGGGCGACCCAGCCCACCGTTGGACTATTCTACCGACAGGGCGCGCATTCTACGGCGTCGGGGTCTGACGGTCATCGGTGGGTTGCTCAGCGCCAGGGGCGGCGGCGGCGAAATAGCGGTAGAGGCCGTCGCGCCGCTCGCGACTGACGCGCCCGCGCGCCCGCAGATGCTCCAGGTGGGCCAGAGTCTCGGCCAGCGCGAAGCGGCGATCATCCACGCTGCGTAGCCGCGCGCCAAAGAGGTCGCTGGCGATGTCATTGGCGGTGGCGCCCGCTGGCTGTGCCGCGACCAGCGCGAAGATCAGCCCGCTGCGCTCGATATGGTGGTCGCGCAGGGCGTCGGCGCGGGTGGCCAGGTCGGCGAAAGGCAGCCCATGCCCCGGCGCCACGATCCGCGCGGGCAGGTCGCGCACCTTCGCCAGCGAGGCGTAGTAGTCGGCCAGCGGATCGGGGCGGGCGTCGGGATAGAGGCCGATGTTGGGCGTGATGGCGGGCAGGATGTGATCGCCCGCGATGAAGAAGCCATCCTCGCGCAGCAGGCACATATGGTAGTCAGAGTGGCCCGGCGTCCAGATCACCTGATAGCGCCAGCGGCCCAGGCTGAGCGCCGCGCCATCTTCGAGCGTGCGCATGGCGGCGCGTGGGGGCAGCGAGAAGCCGTTGGGGCGGGCGACGGCGCGGGTGGCCTCGCGGCTGGCGGCGCGGGTAGCGGTCAGGCGCGGGTCGGCGTCGCGCTCGCCAAGGTCCAGGCCGTGCTGGGCGAAGTTGACGCCGATAGCCCGCAACGCGGCGGCGCCCGGCTCACCCCAGACGTGGTAGAGGATTTCATCCTCGCGGTTGAGCATGTAGACCGGCGCGCCCGACGCCTCGTGAATCAGCCCGGAGAGGCCCACATGGTCGGGGTGGGCGTGGGTCAACACGAGCGCGCTGATGGCCTCCAGCGGGACGCCCGCAACCGCCAGCCCGGCGCGCAGGGCGGCCTCATCGCGCGCCAGCCCCAGCCCGGCGTCCACCAGCGTCCAGTGGCCCGCGCCATCGCCGATCAGGTAGACATTGACCTCGCGCAGGGCGAAGGGCAGTGGCAGCGGGATGCGCCAGAGGTGATCCTCCATCAGTGTGGGGGCGTCGTCGGGCGGGAAACTGGCGCGGGCGGCCTGCTCTTCGTCGGGGGATAGCTGTTGCACGGAGGCTCCTGTCTGGCTGGGTAAGCTGGCGGTTACAACCGCGCCGGGGTGGCGTTCCGCCGCGAAGCCCGCCGTCGCGGCCCGCAGGCCCCAGGCGCAACTTCAGGCGCCAGCCTGCGCTCCTCCTGAGTATACGCCACGCGCTCAGTCGTCGCGCGCGGGGCTGTGCGGCGGGCGCAGAGGCTGCTCGCGGCGGACGCGGGTGCGCTCGCCGATCTTCGCGATGGGCTGAGGCGGGTCGGCCAGCGCGGCGCGGGTCAGGCGCAACCAGTCCTCCACGCTGAGGGTCTGGGCGCGGCGCGCGGCGGCGATCTCGCTGGCGGCGAGCCAGCGCGCCACCTGCTCTGGCGCCAGACGCAGGTTCTGGGTCAGACTGTTGTGGAGCTGCTTGCGCTTGCCGCCGAACGCGGCGTGGGCCAGGCTGAAGAGCAGATCGCGCCCGGCTTCGTCCAGCGGCGGGTCCGGCGCGATATCGATCCGCACGACGGCGGATTCCACCTTGGGCGGGGGATAGAAGGCGCTGGCCGGGACCAGCGCGACGATGTGCGGCTGGCCGTAAAACTGGACGCTGAGGCTGAGCAGGCCCATCTCGCCCGGCGCCGCCACCATCCGCTCGGCGACCTCGCGCTGGGTCATCACCACCAGGCGCGTCGGGCGCGGGCGGGCCTCCAGAATGCGCCGCAGGATCAGCGCAGTGATGTAGTAGGGCAGGTTGGCGACGAATTTGTAGGGCGCGCCGCCAAAGACGCCGCCCAGGTCCACCGTCAGCAGATCGCGCGGGATGATAGTGACGTTGGGGTAGGGCGCGGTCGTCTCGGCCAACACAGGCAGGATGTCGCGGTCCATCTCGATGGCGGCGACACGGCCCGCGCGCTTCGCCAGCTCGATGGTCAGCGCGCCCGGCCCGGCGCCCACCTCCAGCGCGTTGTCGGCGGGGGTCAGCTCGGCGGCGTCCACCACAGCGGCGAGCGCCTTGCGGCTGATGAGCAGGTGCTGGCCGAGGCGCTTGTTAGGCTGGGCGAGGCCGTGCCGCCGCAGCAACGCGCGCAGTGCGCCGATGTCGGTGAGGTCAGGCGCGGCGTCCGCCTGTTCGGTGGCTGTGAGGTCGGTGGTGGTATCATCCACGAGTGGCGTCATCCCGCTGTCGCGCCGCCGAGTGGCCCACGGCGCGCTGATCCGCCGTCCGCGCGGCTCGCTGGCGGCATTTGGTAGCGTAGCACGAAACGTCGCGTGGCGCGACGGCGATCACTGGCCGCCGCGCCCGCGATGCCCAGCCCAGCGCCTACGCATTCGCCGCCTGCGTTGTGGTGGGCGGGATGGCTGGCGACGAAGCGGGCGCGCCCTTCGTGTCAGACGGAGCGGCGCTCGCTTTCAGCGCAGCCAGCTCGGCGCGGGTGGGGGTCATGCCCTCGTTCTTGCAGATGATGCCCAGCATGATCTCGTCTGCGCCGCCGCCGATGGAGATCAGCCGGGCGTCGCGGAAGGCGCGCGAGATAGGTGTCTCCTCCATATAGCCCATGCCGCCGTAGTATTGCAGGCAGCTATCCGTGACCTCGCGCGCCAGTCGGCCCGCCTTCAGCTTGGCCATCGCCGCGTCGGTGGTAATTTGCTCGCCCGCCACCATGCGCTCGACGGTCTGGTAGCAGAAGGCTTTGAGCATGGCGATCTCGGTCAGCAACTCGGCCAGGCGGAACTGCACCGCCTGATTCCAGAGAATTGGCTGGCCGAAGGTCATGCGCTGGCGGGTGTAGGCGATGGTATCGCGCACGGTGCGCTCCAGCGAGCTGTAGTTGAGGATCGCGGCCACCATGCGCTCGACCTCGAACTGCTTCATCTGCATGATGAAGCCCATACCCTCCTCGCCGATGGTGTTGGCCACTGGTACCCGCACGTCATCGAGAATCAGCTCCGCCGTGTCGCTCGAGCGGCATCCCAGCTTCTTGAGCGTGCGGCCCACGCTGAAGCCCGGCGTGGTAGTGGGAACGATGATGAGCGACATACCGTGGTAGCCGGTGGACTCGCCGTCGCGGGCCAGCAGGCAAACCCAGTCGGCCTGGGCGCCATTGGTGATGAAGAGCTTGCGCCCGTTGATGACCCACTCGTCGCCCTCGCGGCGCGCGCGTGTGCGGATCGCGGCTACATCTGAGCCTGCGTCCGGCTCGCTGACGCCGATGCAGCCCACCATATCGCCCTTGATGGCTGGCTCCAGGAAGCGCTTCTTCAACTCGTGCGAGCCAAACTGGGCCAGCGCAGGCGTGCACATGTTGGTATGCACCGTGATGCCCATGCTCACTCCGGCTGAGTCGCAGCGGCCCAACTCCTCGCAGAAGATGGTGGTGTACCAGAAGTCCAGCGCCTGGCCGCCGTATGCTTCGGGATACTCCAGGCCGAGCAGCCCCAGGTCGCCCAGCTTCTTGAAGAGCGCATGCGCCGGGAAGGCGCCCGCCTCCTCCCACTCCTCGGCGTGCGGGTTGATCTCCTCTCGCACGAAGCGCCGTACCATCTGGCGGAACATCTCATGCTCATCAGTGAACTGCATGACGCCTGGCCTCCTCATGTTGTGATAGCGCTATGGCGAGCGGCGCGCATCGACCGCCTCACCCTGCCGCTTGACCGCGCCGCGCTGCCCGCCAGCCCTCCGGCGTCATCATCCCTGGGCCTTCTTCGCGCGCGACTGTATGAATCGCTCCGCCGCCGCTTTGATTTCGGGCCTGCCCAGCAAGACCGATTGCTGGCGCGCCTCCCACTCCAGCGCCTCGCTGAGCGACATCTCGAAGCTGCTGTCCAGTCCATGCTTGATGGCCGTCAGCGCCGGCGCGGACTTCTGCGCCAGCGCGCGGGCCAGCGCCATCACCTCGTCTTCGAGGCTGGCGGCGGGCGTCGCTTTGTAGACCAGTCCCAGCTCTGCGGCGGCGCGGCCACTGATCTCATTGCCCAGCAACGCCAGCGCCCGCGCCTGACTCAGCCCGATCAGCCGGGGCAGCGTGAACGTGCCGCCAACATCGAGGTTCAGGCCGATGGCGCTGAAGACCTCGCAGATGCGCGCTGTCTCCGCCGCCACCACCAGATCACAGGCCAGCGCAAGGTTGGCGCCGCCACCATACGCGACCCCTTCGAGCTTGCAGATCAGCGGCGGCGGGATCGCGCGCATCATTTCGACCAGTCGCTTGATCGATTGCAGCAGCGCGTAGGACTCCTCCTCGGTGGGCAGCGCCCCAAGCAGCGTCAGGTCTGCCCCCGCGCAGAACGACCCTCCCGCGCCTTCCAGGATGACCACCCGCGTCGCCGCGTCATCGGTCAGCGTCGCGAACGCCTCATAGAGCTGCTGAATCATCGGCTGGTTCAGCGCGTTCAACGCCTCTGGGCGATTCAGCGTGACGCGCGTGACGTCCTGCTCGCACGAGATCAACACGAGCCGCTCGGTAGTATCCATGACGACGCCTCCTGTTGTCGTGGGCGCTGCGTGTACCTAGCGCCGCGCGTGCCAGACGAGGTTACTCGGTGGTAACTATTGTGTCCATGCGGTAGCGGAAAGTCAAGACATGGACTATCATCACACTATCCGATGTCGGCGCGACATGCGCACAAGCGGGCGGCATATTCGGGCCAATTGCGCCATCACGCCGGAGGCGGAAGTGAGAACGCTTGGCGCCGCCCATCATCCACCAGCCCAGGGAGAATGCGATGTCTGGCAAGGTACGCTATGCGGCGCGGGAGGGCATTGGCTGGATCACGCTGGATGATCCCGACCGGCGCAACGCGCTCGGTGAAGAGCAG
>DASVWQ010000329.1:0-2754 GCA_036393135.1 Ktedonobacterales bacterium | reverse complement strand
GCTCTCCAAGGGGCGCGTGGAGGCCGAGCTCAAGGGCGATGGCTGCCACGCCAAGCTCTTCGGCCTCTACATCGAGGATGGCAAGCAGCACCTCGACCGCTATACCCTCCAGGACCACGAGGGCGCCAACGGCGTCAGCGATCTGCTCTATAAGGGCGTGCTGGCCGACGAGTCGCGCTCGATCTTCTCTGGCATGATCCGCGTGCATCCCACGGGCAAAGGCACCGCGGCCTACCAGCAGAACCGCAACCTGCTGCTGAGCCGCCACGCGCGCGCCGACTCGATCCCCAACCTGGAGATTGGCGCGAACGACATCATCGGGTGCAGCCACGGCGCGACGGTCGGCAAGGTGGATGAGGAGCAGCTCTTCTACCTGATGTGCCGCGGCCTCTCGCGCATCGACGCCACCCACCTGGTCGTCGAGGGCTTTGTGGACCCGGTGATCAACGAAGCGCCCATCGCCTCGCTGCGGGATTCACTGCGAGCGGAGATTCGCGAGCGGGTCAGTTCGGTCGAGGCGTATTAGCGATGGCGGCGCGCCGTCTCGCCTGGCCGCGATCTGGCGGCGGGGCGGCGCGTGGCCCTAATCAGCGTGAAAGAGGCGCGCAGGCTATGGCGAGTGTTGTCGAGGTCTGCTCCGAGGCGGAAGCGCCGCAGCCGGGGCAGGCATTGAGCGTGGTGGTCGGCGACATCCCCATCGCCATCTTCAACATCCACGGCGAGTATTACGCGATTGGCGACATCTGCACCCACGAGGAGTATCCGCTCTCGGAGGGTGATATGGTCGAAGAATATACCGTCGAGTGCGCGCTGCATGGCGCCACCTTCGACGTGCGCACGGGCGACGCGCTGACCCTGCCCGCCACCGGCAACGCGGGCAGCTATCCCGTCTGGGTGCAGGACGGCGCGCTGATGGTGGAGTTGCCCGACGAGTAGCGCGCTGCTCGCGTCGCAGGCTCAGTCTGGCGGTGGGGTAGCTGGCTCGCCGCGCGCCTCTCGCGCCCGCAGCCAGGCGTCCACCTCAGCGGTTTGCTCTGCCAGCAGCGCCGCGCCGCGTTTCTCGGCGGCGCTGGCTTCCTCCGTGCGACCAGCCGCCCGCGACGCCTGCGCCGTGACTTCCCAGGCCGCAGCGTTGCAAGGGTCCAGCGCGCGCGCACGCTCAGCGACCTCATGGGCGTGTTCCACGTCGCCCAGCGTGAGCAGTAGCCGCGCTAACTCGACATAGTTGGGCGCATGGCGCGGGTCCAGCGTCATAGCGCGATTGAACGCCGCCAGCGCCTCATCATGTTGTCCACGGCGCGTAGCCACAATCCCGCGCACCGCCCAAACGCCCATCGCATCTGGCTCCAGCGCCGCAGCTTCGTCGAGAACAGCGTCAGCTTCATCCAGCCGCCCCAGTGATGCGAGCGCCTCAGCCTTGTTCGACAGCAGAGCAACTGTAGGCTTGATATGGAGCGCAGCTTCATACCAGGCGAGCGCCGCCTCGTGACGCCCGATGCGACTCAGGATGATGCCGCGTCCGTTGATGGGCCTCACACGGCCAGATACTATCGCGACTCCTTTGTCGAAGGCCGCCAACGCTTCACCAAAACGTCCCAGAAAGATCAGCATCGAACCGTAGCTGTGCCAGACATCCACTGTACTTACCGCATCGTTCGCGCAAAGAGCGAGCGCGCGCTCGTATGCGCTTGCCGCACTGCGGTAGTCTTCCCGACCGCACAGAATGTCGCCTTTGAGTTTCCAGTTGGCGCCATCGTTTGGATGCAGTGCAATGAGTCGCTCACAATAAGACTCCGCCTGAGTGTAGTCACGCATCTGGAGCCGATAGAGATCGATGATCTCCCTCAGTCCCGCAGCGTTCTCTGGCTCCAACTCGATACCGTGAAGCATCGCCTTCTCAGCATCTCCAATACGCTTCATCTGAGTGAGTATATGACCACGTTGAAACCAGACCCCGCGCGTTTCTGGAGCAAACGAGAGGAGTTCATCGGTCGAAGCGAGCGCATCTTCGAGTCGCCCCAGTTTGAGCAGCGCAAGCGAACGGTATATATATGCTGCACGTCCTCCCTCTGACGAGACCTTCGTCATGAGAGTGCACGCGCGATCCGCCGCCGCCAGCGCTTCTTGATACCGTTGGAGGAGTATGTACTCCATCGCCAGGTTGCGCCACGCGCCAATCATCGTGGAATCGAGCGTGGTGGCAGTCTCGTAGGCGGCAATCGCCTCTTCGCGCCGTTTGCCAAGCGCCAGCGCCCAGCCGAGTCGCGCCCACCTGTCGGCGATATTCGGGGTGAGCTGCACAACACGCTGACAAATGGGGATTGCCTCAGCGAAGGCTCCTTGCTGAAGAAGCGCCAGACTGCGTTCGTGTAGTTTGCGCGCCTCGAGTACATCCTCAAGCGATGGTCTCATTGGCTTTCCTAGCCTGCGTCCTGAAACGTCTCTTTGTCAGCCAGTGTAACAGATAGGCGGCAAAGCGCGCCACATTGAGGCGCTGTTGCGGAATCTTCATCTAGACCGTGACTGGCGGGCCGAGATACAGCGCGAGGAAGGCCAGCGTGCGCGCCTGATACTCGGCGGGGTAGGCGGCGAGCGCGCCCGCGTGGCCGCCGCTGGGCGCGATCCATCGGACGCGCGGCTGCCCGGCGGCGGCGAAGATGCGCGCCTGGTCGGCGGGCGCGGTGGTGGTGTTGGCGTCGTCGGCGGAGGTGATGAGCATCAGCGCATGGGGCGCGATCTTCCCCGCGACGGCGA
>DASVWQ010000328.1:0-2372 GCA_036393135.1 Ktedonobacterales bacterium | reverse complement strand
GTGACGACCAGCGCATCCAGGGCTTCACGGCAGGCGGACAATGCGGTCGGCGCGCCAGCGCCCGCACGTTCACCTGAGACAACCCTCGACGCGCTGGCGGCAGCGACGGGCTGGGTGGCCTGGCTGATCGCCTGGACGCGGCGCCATCCCCGCGCGCCGCTCGCCATCGCCGTCGCGCTGGGGCTGGCCGTCCGCATCGCCCTACTGATCCGCACGCACGCCATGATCGACGGTGATGAGGCGCTGGTGGGCATCCAGGCGCAGCGCATCCTGGAGGGCGCGCGTCCGGTCTACTTCTACGGCCAGGCCTATATGGGCAGCCTGGAGGCCTATCTTGCGGCGGGCGTCTTCGCGGTCTTCGGCGGCTCCGCGTGGACCCTGCGCGCCGTTCCCATCGCCCTCTCGATCCCGCTGGTCTACCTGACCTGGCGCCTCGCGCTGGCCCTCCTGCCGTCTCGCGCTCCCACCACGCCGCTGCTGGCGGGCCTCGCCGCGCTGCTGGCCGCCGCGCCGCCACTCTATGATCTGGTCGCCGGGATGCGCGCCTGGGGCGGGCAGATCGAGGTCTATGTCATCTCGCTGGCGCTGCTGCTGGCCAGTGTGGAGCTGGCGGACCGCCTGCGAGACTGCGCCGCGCCGTGGGAGCTGACGCGGCGCTGGGCCGTCTGGGGCCTGCTCGCCGGGCTGGGCTTCTGGGTGAACCCGCTCATCAGCTATGCGCTGGTCGCCTGCGCGCTCTGGCTGGTTCCACCGCTGCTCACGCGCGTCTTTCCCGGACCCTGGCGACGCGTGGTCGGGCGCTGGCCCGCGCTCTGGTCGCCCGCCACCGGGACGGACGCTTTCCGCCCCGGCGCGGCGCTGGCGTGGCTGGCGCTCTTCCCCGGCGCGGCGCTGGGTGGCCTGCCCGCCTGGCTCTATGCCTTCGCCCACCACGGCCAGAACCTCCTCGTCTACACTCAGCCGACCGGCGCCGAGCGGGCCGCCGTGGTCGCGTTTGGCGGGCGATTCGCGCTGGGCGCGACCATCACGCGGGAGTATCTGACCTGCGCGGCGCCACGCGCGCTGGCGGGCGGCTTGCCCTCGGAGGGTGTGGCCTGGGCGCTGCCGCTGGCGCTGGTAGCGCTGGCGCTGGCGCCCGCGGTGTGGCTGCTCTGGCGCCGCCCTGCCCTGCCGTCGGCCCTGCGTCTCGGCCTGCCGCTGCTCTACCTCGGCGTCGTGACGGCGGTTTTCTGCCTGACGAATGCGGCCTGGGCGGTGACGAAGGGCTGCTACGCCGACCAGGCCGGGCGCTACGCCGTGCCGCTGGCGCTGGTCCTGCCGCTGCTGCTGCTGAGACTGCTGGCCGTCCCACAGATGGCGCCGCGCGCCTGGGGCGCCGTGCGGCGCTGGGGCGGGCAGGTCGCGCTGGCCCTGCTGCTGGCGCTGATCGTGGGGCAGTGCGGCGCCGTCTTCGCCGCCTCGCCTAGCGCAACCTTCCGGTCGCCCTACTTCCGCTACGCCCCGCCCCAGCGGATGGCGCCGCTGCTGGCCTGGCTGCGCGCCCACCACATCCACGACGCCTGGTGCAACCACTGGATCGGCAACATCATCACCTTCGAGAGCGGCGGCGATGTGGTCTGCGCCGACTACTACGACCAGGTGTTGCGCGGCGGTGTCCAGCGCCCGCCGGGATCGCTCGATCAGGTCGGCGCGGCGGCCAACCCCAGCTTCATCCTCGCCATCACCGACGAGCAGCCGCTGCTGGCCCGCGAACTGGACGCGCTGGGCGTCCCTTACACGATGACCATCCTGCGCGCCGAGGGCGTTACGATCATCACGCCCGCGCGCAAGGTCAACCCCGCCAGCGTCTTCGCGGGCCTCGGCCAGGACTACGGTTCCAGCGCGAACCGCTGAGCCGGAGTTATCCACACAAGACCGGAAAGTTATCCACATGCGTGGGGATAAGTGGGCAGGATTGTGGATAGATTATCCTGTCGCAGCGCCTGTTGCCTGATTCAGGTTGTTTATGAGTTGGCATCAAGCCTATGTTTGTCGGTTAATACCCAACCAATACATGGCTACGATCCGTCTATTCCTGTGTTGTGTGTTGCACGATGTAGTCAATTAGTGATGCTCTTTGCCCGCGATTTGTTGGTTTTGTCCCGGGATGACGAGTTTCAATTTTGGCGGCAGCCTGCTTGAGCATGTCGACAGTATAATCTTGCAGCGCTCGCGCGAGTTGGTGGATTCCATACGCCTGCACCAAATAGGTAGGATCGGGTGGCGCGAAGGGATCACGTGGGCGTTCTGGCATGTCTCGCCGGATGGGAACCAAAGGTGGTAGTTTTTCGGCTTTCATAGGAGCGCGCTTTCGGACGGGCATATAGAGTGAG
>DASVWQ010000327.1:0-2923 GCA_036393135.1 Ktedonobacterales bacterium | reverse complement strand
GAAGCTGAAGAGACCGGGTGGTACCGCGAGACCCTCACCGCGCGGCCTGAGCTTCAGCCCGACATCATCGCGCTGACCCGCGATCACGAGTTGCTGCGCCTGCTGCTGGCCGAAATCCAGGGTATCCTTGCCGCGCGCGGCGCCGACTCCGGGGTTGTCGAGCGGTTCGAGGCGATGCTGCTGCTCAACAGCATCCACAGCCGCGAAGAGGAGCGACGACTGCTTGGCGCGGAGCCTGCCAGCGCGGAGCCAGACGATGCGATGGGCGATGCGGAAAGCGCTCCCGCCGCCTGGTCTGACGCGCTCACCACGCCCGCGCCGCTCGCGGTGGCACGCCCAACGCTCTACACACAACTGGTGGCGCTGCTGCGGGAGCGCGGCCTCAGCCCAACGGACCTCCAGGCCGATCTGCGCCCCGACGCCGCCGGAGCGCTTATCCTGCATGTCGCATATGGAAGCGACTATGCGCAGACAGCGGAATGGCCCCTAGCGGCCGACGCGCCAGCGGACAACGTAGACGCTATCCTGCGCCAGGTCACTGACGCCTGCGAACAGGCGACGCGGGCGAGCTACCACGCGCGCATGCATACACCTACCTGAGCGCATTCCATCGCGAGCGCCGAGTCATGGCCCGGCGAGCGCCAGCCCTACACGATCTATCGTGTTGCGATCTGTCGTCGCGTATCCAGGATGGAAGGATGATCTGATGCCCGACTCACATCCCCAGAGACTCCCGATGATGGGCGACGACGCGCGAGGCGCGTTCCTGCAGGGCGACCGCGAGGATCTGCTGGAGGTTCTGGCGCTCCGGTTCGGCGCCGTACCCGCATCCGTGCAAGCGCGCATCGCCGCATGCGAAAGCGCCGAGACCCTGGAGCGCTGGATCCTTGTCGCCGCGAACGTTCCCGATTGGACATCCTTTCTCACCGATTTTGAAGCCGGGCAAGGCGCCTTCAGGCTGGTGGGGACGAGTTACGAGCCAATTCCCGCCGAGCCCAAACCCACCGCCTCGCCGCCAGGGCCGCGTGCGCGCAGTACGTCCGATGGGGCGCAAGAGAAGGAGGCCTGAGCAGTGCCGGATGGTACGAATATCCCGTGGTGGCAGCGCCTGAGCTACCTGCGGCGCGGCGAACGCATCGACCAGGACTGGACAGAGTTGAGCGCGCGGCCACGCGCCTGGGAGGCGCTCTATCGCTCCCGCTGGCAACACGACCGCATCGTGCGCTCCACCCACGGCGTGAACTGCACTGGCTCCTGTAGCTGGCAGGTCTTCACCAAAGATGGCATCATCACCTGGGAAACCCAGCAGACTGACTACCCCTCGCTGGGCCGCGACTTTCCCGAATACGAGCCACGCGGATGTCCACGCGGCGCCAGCTTCTCCTGGTATACCTACAGCCCCATTCGCGTGAAATATCCCTATGTGCGCAGCGAACTGATGACGATGTGGCGCGCCGAGCGCCAGGCGGGGCGCGACCCCCTCGCCGCCTGGGCGTCCATCGTGCGGCATCCTGAGCGGCGCGAGGCGTATGTGCGGGCGCGCGGCAAGGGTGGGCTGGCGCGCGCAAGCTGGGATGAGGTCGCGGAGCTGATCGCGGCGGCCACCGTCTACACCATCAAGACCTATGGCCCTGATCGGGTTGCGGGCTTCAGTCCCATCCCGGCGATGTCGCAGGTCAGCTATGCGTCGGGGTCGCGCTTCCTCTCGCTGCTGGGCGGCACGATGCTCAGCTTCTACGACTGGTACGCCGACTGGCCGCCCGCTTCCCCGCAGATCTGGGGCGAGCAGACCGATGTGCCAGAGAGCGCGGACTGGTACAACGCCAAGTACTTCATCATCTGGGGCACCAACCTGCCGATGACGCGCACACCTGACGCGCATTTCATGGTGGAGGCGCGCTACAACGGCACGAAAGTCGTCGGCGTGAGCCCTGACTACGCCGAGTATGTCAAGTTCGCCGACCTGTGGCTGCCGGCGAAGGCCGGGACTGACGCCGCGCTGGCGATGGCGATGACGCACGTCATCCTGAAGGAGTTCTACGTCGAGCGCGAGACGCCGTACTTCACGGACTACGTGCGGCGCTACACCGATCTGCCTTTCCTGGTGACGCTCAAGCGGCATGGCGACGCCTGGATATCCGACCGTCTGCTCAACGCCGGGGACACTGGCGCTCAGACCACGCTCGCCGAGTGGAAGCCGCTGGTCTGGGATGAACAGCGCGGCGGGGTCGCTATGCCCAATGGCACGCTGGGGCATCGCTGGGACGGGTCGGGGCGCTGGAACCTGAAGCTGGAGGATGAGGCTGGCCAGCCGCTCTCGCCCGCCCTCACGCTGCGTGGAGCTACACAGGAGACTGCGCTGATCGACTTCCCCTACTTCGGCGGGTCCGGGGGCGAGACAGTCCAGCGCGGCGTCCCGGTCCAGCGCATCCAGCGGCCAGATGGCGAGGAGCTGCTGGTGACGACGGTGTTCGACCTGCTGCTGGCGCAGTGCGGCGTCCACCGCGACGGCATGCCGGGCGACTATCCCACCGACTATGACGATCCCCGGCCATACACGCCTGCCTGGCAGGAAAGCATCACCGGGGTCAAGCGCGAGCTGGCGATCCAGGTCGCGCGCGAGTTCGCCGACAACGCCGACCGCACGCGCGGCAAGTCGATGATCGCGCTCGGCGCCGGGACGAACCACTGGTACCACAGCGACATGATCTATCGCTGTATCATCAACCTGATCCTGCTGACCGGCTGCGAAGGGGTGAACGGCGGCGGCTGGGCGCACTACGTCGGCCAGGAGAAGGTACGCCCGCTCGAAGGCTGGCAGATGCTCGCGTTTGGCCTCGACTGGACACGGCCCGCGCGGCAGATGCAGGGGACCAACTTCTTCTATCTGGTCACCGATCAGTTCCGCTACGAAGACCTCGAG
>DASVWQ010000326.1:0-3920 GCA_036393135.1 Ktedonobacterales bacterium | reverse complement strand
CGAATCTCCATCTCGCGGTACATCACTCGCCCGGCGTTGAGCGCGACCTCCTGGTCGCTGTACCCCACGACGACCAGCCGCCCACCGGGGCGCAGCGTGCTAAAGGCGTCGCGCATGGTCGCTGGATTGCCAATCGCCTCGATGGCGATGTCGGCGCCCATGTCCCCTGTCAGCTTGCGGACCGCTTTGGCGACGCCCGCCGCTTCCTGCTTTGGATTGATGACTGCGAACGCGCCCAGGCGCTTCGCGTGCTCCAGCTTTTCCTCGGCGATGTCCACCGCGATGACGACGCCGCCAGCCAGCCGCGCAAACTGCACGACATTTAGCCCGACGCCACCGCAGCCAAAGACCACGACGTTGTCGCCGGGCCGTACCTCGGCGCGGTTCTTGACGGCATGGTAGGGTGTCGTCACTGCGTCGGCGATGATACAGCCTTCGACCAGCGGAATCTCGTCGGGCAGGAGGAAGACATCCTTGGCGGGCGCTGTGACGTACTCGGCGTAGGCCCCATCCACGTCGTTCCCGAACATACGCATGCGCAGGCAGATGTTCTCGCGCCCGGTCCGGCAGGCGAAGCACGATCCACACGGTAGCACAGCGGGCAGCAATACGCGGTCGCCCACCTTTACAGTCGTTACCTGCTCCCCAACCTGGGTCACGACGCCGGTCGCCTCGTGTCCCAGAATCAGCGGCGGGCGCTTGGCGGTCGCCACACCATGGTCGATATAGTGCAGATCGGTATGGCAGAGGCCACACGCGGCGACCCGCACCAGAATCTCGTCATGGCCGGGTGTTGGATCTGGCCAGTCCTGCGTCCGCAGCGGCTCATTGGGCGCATAGAAAATCGCGGCTCGCATGGTGTTCGCTCCATCCCTGGCGGCTAGCGCGCCGTGGATCCTTCAAGGGCGGCGCCGCAGCGGCCACAGTAGGTGAAGTCCGCCGGAATGCCACTCGCTCCACACGATGGGCAGGTCTGGTTGTAGGGACCCCAGACGAACTCGCTCGAACCGCCACTGGCGGCGCGCTGGCGGATGTCCAGATGCCCCGGATGGCGCTTCTCGACGAAGGCGTGCATGCCTTCATATGGCTCCAGCGAGGCATAGTGGAGCGCGAGCCACTCACGCGCATGGCCGGCCGTCTGGTACCAGGCGAGGTCTTTCCAGAAATTCGCCTGTTGCTTCGTGTAGCGCAGGCTCTCGGGGAACTTGTCCACCAGCTTGGCGGCCATCGTGGCGACGGCGTCGTCGAGCGCCGCATAGGGGACCACCTGGTTGACCAGGCCCCATTCGAGCGCCTTCGCCGCGTCCACCCACTCGCACAGCCAGAGAATCTCCCGCGCGCGACGGTCGCCGACGATCAGCGGCAGCCACTGGGTCGCCCCGCCTGCCGCGACGCTCCCCACCTCGGCGCCGACCTGGCGGATGCGCGCGTGGTCGGCGGCGATAGCCAGGTCACAGGCCATGTTGAGCTCGTTGCCGCCGCCAACCACCATGCCATTGAGGCGCGCGATGGTGGGCTTGCCGATGTTGCGCAGCATGTCAACGCATTCGATGAAGACGCCCATCCACTTCCAGTAATCACGCGGGCGCTCGGTGTATTCCTCGGCGTATTCCTGGACATCGCCACCGGTGCAGAACGCCTTGTCGCCCGCGCCGGTGAGGACGACGACCGCGACGGCGTCGTCCCAGGAGGCGTCGCGGAACGCCTGGGTCATCTCCTGAAGCGTCCGATAACTGTAGGCGTTGTACTTGTCCGGGCGGTTCATCGTCACCGTCGCCACCCAGTCGCGCTTGGTGTAGAGAATCTCCTCGAAGTCAAAGCTCTCCGGGTCTCTGCCAGGGAAGTTCGTCATGTGATCACCTCTCCGCCGCTAGCTCGTCCGCGTCAGCGCTCAGCGGGCGAGTATAAATGGTCCGCGCCAGCGTCATCACAAAGCACTGCGCGCATCCCGATGCGTTCGGCGCTGTCTCCGCTTGAGGCTCGGCAGGTTCGAGCCGGATCTCGAATCCCAGCCCGCGATACAGCTCGACCGCTTCGTCCAGCCTGGCGCCTATGGCAGTGAACCGGCGCGTCCAGCCCTCGCGCTCCAGGTCAGCGTCGCGCGCCTCAGTCGCGCTCATGCCCCTCCCCTTCCGGCTCGTCGATGCGCCTGCGCAACGGCACGGTCTGCGTGAGGCTGAAGCCTGTCGCATCGAAGAACTTGAGCATGTCCCAGGAATTCCAGTTGACGAGGGTGTAGACCTCGCGCGCGCCACGCGCCGCAGCCTGGGCGAAAAGCGCCTCTGCGAGCTGGCGTCCGATGCCCCTCCGGCGCCAGTCGGGATGAACGGCTATCGAGTCCACCAGCGCGGCGTCCGCTGTAAAGCCGAACTCACCGCTGGTGAGCGTGCCAAGGACGAAGCCGACGAGGACGCCATCCTCCTCCGCCACGAGGCCGATGTGATTCGCCTGAGTGGCGTCCGCCAGCGCCGCGAGCCGCCGCTCGAAATAGCCGCGCCGTGGCTCACCGAAGACGCGCGCGTCGAGCGCGACCACGCTCTCCAGGTCACTGGCGCGGATCGCGCGGACCGTGGCGCGCGGTGGATGGCGCATACTCATGGCGCGTCCTCCTTCTGCCGGTGCGTGACGTAGACTCTGGAGGATACTGTGCCACGGGTTTGTTTGGAAGCCGCCACCGCAAATGTTGCGAAAATGTAAAGTTGCTTGACGAGGCGATTGGGTGTCCCTATACTGCCGTATGACACTCTGTCGTCGTGGGACGATGGCGCCTGACCGCGTAGCGTGACACCATTTGTGCGTGCGGTTATCCGCTTCAACGCCTACGGGCGAGCGCGAGGCAGGCCCTCTATGGCAGCGCAAGCGAACGCGCCACTTCCGCTCATCCTTGTCGCGCACCATGCGCCTGACACCGCCGCGCTGCTGCGTTCGCTCCTCGAGCGTGAAGGATACACGGCGATCTGCGCGTACAATGGGCAGGTCGCGTTGCGTCTCATCCACCAGAGCCGCCCGGCCCTTGCGCTCCTCGATCAGGCGCTGCCCCTCATCAATGGGCTGGAACTTTGCCGCGCGCTCCAGCGTGGCGGCGACTCGCCCGCGGTCATCATCCTGAGCGACCGGCCCGATGAACTCAATAAGCTGCTCGCCTTCAGCGCTGGGGCGGAGGACTATCTCACGCTGCCGATCCATCCGCGCGAGCTGCTGGGGCGCGCGCATGTGGCGCTACGCCGGATGGAGCGCCAGGCGGAGAGCGCGCAGCCCATCGTGCGCCGTGGCCGCATCGAGCTGGACCCCGAGCGGCGGCGGGTGCGCGCCGCAGGCGTGGATGTACCGCTCACGGCGCTGGAGTTCGCGCTGCTCGAGGTGTTCGTGCGACATCCGGGGCGCGTCTTTTCGCGCGAAGAACTGCTCAATCGGCTGAGCGGCTACCTGCGTGGCGCGCCGCTCGACCGCGCGGTGGACATCCATGTGAGCAACCTGCGCCACAAGTTGCGGCAGGCGATGGGCGAGGACGCGCCAATTGGCACTGTGCGCGGGGCTGGCTACCGGCTGCGGGTCGAACCAGCAGATGAGGCGGGGAATGCGGCGGATGGACGCGGCGACGTCGGCAGCCTTGGGCAGGTGGCGCTGGCGGCGCTCGATCACGCCCCGATGCCCCTGCTGGCGCTCTCGCTGGATCGCACGGTGCTGCTCTATAATCAGGCGGCGCAGCGACTGTGCGGCTGGACGGCTGACGAGGTGGCGGGGCGGGTCAAGTGCTACAGCCTGCTGGGCTGCCACAGTCCCGACGGGACACTCCTCTGCCACGGCGCCTGCCCGATGCGGACGGCGCTGCTGCATGGCATAAATGACCACCAGGCGCGCTACGTCATCACCCTCAAGGATGGACGAGAAACGCCCGTGACGGCTCACTACAGCCGCTT
>DASVWQ010000325.1:0-9517 GCA_036393135.1 Ktedonobacterales bacterium | reverse complement strand
GAGATGTCGCCGAGGTTGCCAATCGGCGTCGCTACCAGATAGAGCATGGGTGGGCCGCTGATGCGCGCGGCGCGCTCCTTTCGACCACAGTTCGACGGGAATCGGGCGCATGGCGAAACTCGCGCCTCAATGCCTCCGTAGTGTGTCAGGAAGCGCCGTGTCTCGTCCAGTGTGGTGGACGCGCGTCCGACGCCTCGCGCCGCCCGCTGCCTGTTCGGCATGATCGCGACCTCCTGGGTCGCCGTGCCAGACCAGCATCCCGGCGCACACCCCGCCAACTTCTTCGTCGGCGTCGCACAGCGTGTCTGGTGGGCGCTCAGCGCGAGCGGCCTGGCGCTGACCGCGCATGCCGCGCTGGGCGTCTACTACTCCAAGCCTGCGAGCTAGCGTGAGGAGAACGTCCGGTAAAGCTGACTGATTCTGGCCGCAAGAGTTGACAGGCTCGCCGCGCGCCGCTATTATGCGCGGCAAGCGATGGGGCGGTGACGCGAGAGCGGAGGAGCGGGCGACGTGGCGACGGAGGCCAGCGAGATCGAGCGCGAGATCGAGCGCGCGGCGGAGAGCCTGCCCCCGCCAGAGACATTGGCGGCGCTGGCGCGGCGGCGGCTGGCGCGCGAGCTACGGGCGCTGCCGTCGGAGGGGAGCGCGGCCTGGCGAGCGGCGCTGCTGGCCGAGGCGCCAGCGGGGGCGTCGCTCGGCGCGCTGGCCCATGCCATCCGGGCGAGCGCGCGGGCCGGGCGGATGGACGAGGCGCGCGAGCTGTTCGTGGCGCTGCTGCGGCGGACGGATGGGCTGAACCGGCGCTGGGTGGCGACGGCGCTGCGTGGGTTGCCCGGCGCCCCGGACGAGCGGCGCGAGCGGGCGCAGGACCTCGCGCAGGAGCTGGCCCTGGCGCTCTGGCGGCGGGTGGGCCTGGGCGATGATCCAGCGTGGGAGTTGTTCTTTCAGCGGGCGCTCGATTTCACCCAGCGCAAGGTAGCGACGACCTGGCTGCGGCGGCAGGGTCTCCGCGCTGATCCGCGGGTGGAGCGCGCCGAGCGTGGGCTGGCGCTGGTTTTCTCGCAGTTTGAGGAGAACGCGCCGGAAACCGCGCTCCCGGTCGAGCCAGAGGCGGCGACACTGGCCAGCGCCGATCTTGCCGACCTGCGGGCGCTCGTCCAGCGGCTGCCGGAGCGCGAGCGGCTGGCGGTGGTGATGCGCTACTGGCAGCGCGCGGGCGAGGCGGAGATCGCGGCGGCGCTCGGCGTCACGACGCGAGCGACACGCTACATCCTGCGCCGCGCCTACCGTCGGCTGCGGCTCTGGTACGCTGGCGCGTCAGATGAGGGGGCGAGCGATGAGTGATACCTTCAACGGGCAGGATGACGGCGCGCTGGACCTCGACGCGCTTGCTGTCCAGGAGCGGTTTCTGGAGGAGTGGCGGGCTGGGAAGCGGCCCCGGCTGAGCGCTTACCTCCGCCGCTATCCGCAGCACGCCGCCGCGCTGGCTGCGCTGGTCGCCGCGCTACCGCCCGATACCCTTGCTGGAACGGCGCAAGAGCCGCTCGCGGAGTCCTTTCCGGAGCGGCTCTGGACGGGCGCGGGCGTCGCGCGGGCGCTGGCGGAGATCTTCGGCCCAGAGCCAGCCGGACACGAGGCTCCGCGTGTCGCCGAGGAGCGCGCGCCATATCAGACCCCAGCCGATGACGCCCCGCGCGATGAGTAGCCTGCCTGCGCTTCAGGCGCCGGGCGACGCCTCCCCATCCGTGGCGTCTGTCACGTCGGTGGGCGTGTCACGGCGCCCGTGGGCGCGCTTGCCGCCGATGCGCCCGATGCGTGAGTAGTGCTCGGAGCCAAGGTTGCGCTTGGTCGTTTCGCCACCTCGCCGCCCGATTTCCGTGTAGAACACCGTACCGTGACGCTCACGTACCGTCGAACCGCCCTTCGAGCCAATCCTGCTGTAGAACTCGCGGCCATACTTGTCGCGCGCCGCTGAGCCGCCGCGCTTGGCGGCCTCGGTACCGGGGCGCGGTCCAGGCTTGCGGCGCTGACGCGGCTCACCCTCCGCTTTCGGCTCGCGTTTCCCTCGACCACCGTTTTTGGGTTCGTCTGTCATGAGCGTATCCTTTCAGCGCGGCGTCATAGGCTGGTATCGCGTTCCTGTAGCTGGATGGCGTCGCAGTCTGGCTGGCCACGAACGTTGGCGGCGCTGGCGGCCAGATGATGTCAGTCCGACCGTGTAACATGTGATAGAGGATGCCTTCCCGACCCTATGAAATACCCGCAGTGGATGGATTACCAGCGCGGAATGTCGAAAGTGGCGAAAACTATGACGGCCTCTTTACGTCACAGTATGAGAAACAGATGAGGAACCGCGCTCCCACCCCGCGTGCCGGTGGAAGCCCGGCGCATGACCAGAAGAGCGTGTATGCGCTGCTTGTGTGGGAGGGAGATTGCATGACAGAATCGCGGAATCTCCACGCGGCGTCAGGCCTGGGCGCCGCCGAAGATCGGCTGTATTCCTCGCACGAGGCGGCTGCGTTCCTCGGCATCCATCGCAGCACCCTGCATCTGGCCGTGCGCAAGCGCAAGCTGACGCCTGACAGCTACACGCCGGGCGGGCATGCGCGCTTTCGCTATGAGACGTTGCGTCAGTTCAGGGATCGCCTGGCGCTCGACTCCGCCACCGGAGGCGACGGCGGCGTCGCGAGGGCGCTCTCCGGAGCAGTCGCCTCGCTCTCGCGCATCACGGACCTCGAACCGGTGTGCGAGGCGGTAGTAGATGCGGCGCTAGCGGCCTGCCCAAGCTTCACTGCCTGCCTGGCGCTGGCGTGTCGCGACGGCGTCCCACGCAAGTCGTTCGACCTGATCGTGTCGCGCGGTGTGGAGGACCGCCTTATGCTGGAGTACCGCTGGCTGCGTCGCAGTCCTGGTGTAGATTTCATTAGCTCGATGGTGGCGCGGCAGGGCGCCCGTATGCTCGTTCCAGACGTGCTGAGCGCGGGGACATCCGTACCTGAAGGCACCCAGCGCCTCTTCAGCGGCGCGGGCTGGCGCAGCGCCGCTCTTCTGCCATGCGTCTCGAATGGGGAGACGCTGGGGCTGCTGATCTGTCTGGGGCGCGTGGTGTGCAGCCCCAGCGAGCCGGAAATCGCCGCGCTGGAACAACTGGCGGACGTGATGACGGTGGCGCTGCGGCGATGGCGGCGCGACGACGCGACACGGCGCCAGGCCGAGGCCATTCGCGCGCTGATTCTCCAGTCGCGGGCGAGCGTTGGGCGGGCGCCGCGCGATGGCGACCTTGCGGCGCTGCGCCGCATCTGCCAGCAGGGGGCGCAGGCGCGGGTCGTCTGCGAGTGGGGCTTTCCCACCGCAATGGACGCCGGGGCGCCAGAGCCGCTGGCCGACCTGCTGCGAGCCGCCGCGACCGGGGGCGCCGAGCAGCGCGCCGAGTGGACGGGCACGGATGGCGCCGCTATCGCGCTCGCCACGCCCGCGCCGACCGCCGTAGGGCGCGCCGCCGTGGGGGCCATCTGGCGCAAGGAAGACATGCGCTCCGGCATCGAGATGGCGCTGCTCCAGGTCTATGGGCAGTCCTGTGCCAGCGTGGTCTATCGCTGAACCGCGCCAGGCGCTCGTCAGGGCTGGCACTGCCACTCGCGCCAGCTATAGCCATCGCGCTTGAAGATCTGGTAGGCCGCGCGGATGTTTGCGTCGGCGTTGAAGGGCGAATAGCTGGCGTAAGAGGTCGAGTCCCAGGTGCTGGGATAGAGAATCTGGAAGACGCCGCTTGCGTGGCTGCCCAGGATCGGGTAGGAGTTCCAGGCGTTGGGATCGTAGCCCGACTCACACTTCGAGACGGCTAGCGCGCCGGGGGCGTAGCTCCCGAAGACTGCGACAATGTTGTTGATGACCGCCTGTTGCCCTGGATTCGCGCCCGTCGGTGGCCGGAAGGATGATGTCGGGGTGGGGCGCAAGGTTGGCGTGGGCGTAGGGATCACCGCCGCCGCGCCCGCGTAGGAGTTCAGGACGCTGTCCAGGCTCAGGCCTGTCGCGTGACCCAGCGGCGTGCTGAGCGCGAGGACGGCCACCACCAGCGCGGTCGCGATAGTCGAGACGGCGAACTGCGCGACCGCCGAGCGCGGGCCGCTACGGCGCGGCACGACACGCGCAGGACGGCGATACCTGCGCGCGCCGGGAATGATGGTGGCGTTGGCGCTTTCGTCGGCGTTGATGGCGGCGAGGGCGCGGCGTCGCTCGGCGGCGGTCGGCGGCGCGGCGGGCGCGCGGGTCGTGCGTGTGGCGCTCAGCGCTTTCGTCGGTGTCTCGCTGGCCGATTGGGCGGGGGCGCTGGTCCTGCGCGTGACGGCTTGCGAACTGGTCAGCGTGCGTGTCTTGCGGGCGCGCGCCTCGACGCGCTCGGTGGCGGCCTGGTCATCGGCGGAGGATGTGGCGGGCTGCGGCGGCTGTCCCTGGATGGCGTCGGCGGCGCGCTCAGGCTCGCTCGTCACTGGCGCTCTCCTCCCGCTGCTGCCGCGCTGGCGCAGTCCCTGCGTGATGCGGCGCCCGGACTCCCGGGCGCCACAGCCCAGTATGGCGCCGTGATGGCGGGCGCGTCAAAAGCGGGTCAGGCGGCTGGCCAGATAGTGCCACGCGGGCGACGAGACTCAGTGCGCGAGCTGGCTGGCGGCCTCCGCAAGGGTGGCGAGTAGTTGCTCGATGCTGAATGGCTTGATGAGGGCGGGCGCGTCCACCTGGCGCATGAGACGGGTCAGGCCATCGGTGATCGCGCTGGCCGAGGCGGTCATCACCACGAAGCGGTGGCGACTGGCCAACTCAGCGTCACTCGTTACTGCCTGCAAGACGCCGAAGCCGTCGAGCCGGGGCATCATCACATCCAGCAGCACGACCATGCGACGGGGAGTCGCGCGCAGGGTGTCGAGCGCGGCGATCCCATCGGGCGCCTGCTCAACATGATAGCCCTCATCTTCGAGGAGTTGGTGGAGGGTTTCACGAATCGCCGCATCGTCATCCACCACCAGAGCGGTCGGGGGGTGTCTCGTAGCGGGCCTCACAATCAGCGTGAGTCGGTTCCAACGGGCGCGGGCAGCGCATCGCCAGCGTCCGCGAGCGGACTTCATTCATACACACATACACACATACACATCAGATTCTCGGTATCAGCGCTGATACTGGCTCGCAGCCTACACCCTCGCCGCGACGCTGCAAAGCCCCCTAGCCCTATCGTCGCATGGTTGAAAAGCTGGTTGCTCGGCGCGCCTAGGCGCGCGGCGTGGTGAACCAGCGCAAAATGGCGTAGATCAGCAGCCTCAGCCAGCCGAGCGGAATTGTGAGGATGGCCCAGAGCCAACCCGGCTGGCCGATACGGTCGTTGTCGCTGCGTCAAACCCTCACCCCTGGCCCCCCTCCCAGAGGGCGAGGGGAATCAGAAAGCCCCTCGCCCCCTGGGAGAGGGGTTGGGGTGAGGGGGCGCAACGAGCGCCAACATCCCAGGCGGATGTGTTATTAGAAGCCGAGGCCATGCTCTTTCAGGCTGTAGTGCTGGTGGCGCCCGATGATGATGTGGTCGAGGAGTTGGATGTCGAGCAGTTCGCCCGCCTTGCGGAGTTGCTCGGTCGTGCGCACATCTTCGGGCGAGGGCGTGGGATCGCCGGATGGGTGGTTATGGACGACAATGATACTGAGGCAGGCGCGCGTCACCGCCGGGCGGAAGACCTCGGCCGGACGCACGGCGCTGCTGTTGATGGTGCCCTGGTAGACGGTCTGCTGGGCGACGATGTGGTTTTTGGTGTCGAGGCAGATGACCCGTAGCTGCTCTTGCGCGAGGTAGGCCATTTCCAGCATCAGCAAGCGCGAGACATCGGCGGGCTGGGTGATCTGCGGGCGCTGCTCCGGGTTGAGCGCGGCGAGGCGATTGGCGATCTCCAGCGCGGCCTTGAGTTGCGAGGCTTTCGCCAGACCAAGGCCGTGCGTCTCACGCAGGGTGGGCAGGTCGGCGGCCACCAGCCCCGCCAGCCCACCGAAGTCATGCAGCAGGCGCTGCGAGAGGTCCACCACGTTTTCGCCGGGCAGTCCCGTGCGCAGCAGGATGGCGAGTAGCTCGGCGGTCGAGAGGACGCCCGCGCCGTGGCGCTCCAGACGCTCGCGGGGGCGCTCGTCGGTCGGCATCTCGCGGACGGTGATGGCGCGATACTGGCTGGCTGCGGATTGAGCGGTGGCCATGAGGTGACTCCACGGTGAGGCCGCGCCGCGTCGGGGCGCGTGGTGGGGCGGGTTCGTGGGCTGGCAGGCGCGCCGGTTGCGGCAATCGTAGCATGGCGTGCGGAGCCTGGCAAGCGCCGTGGATGGATGGCGCCGCCCGCTCGCCACGTGGCGCCAGGATTTGACCACGTTCGGGCGTCTCTGCTATGATGCACTGGCCCTCCGCGCCTGCACGCGCTGACGCGACACGGTGGGCGGTGGACTCACCTGTAACGGCCTTCTGAGGAGGCGCGCGCGATGCACGGCATTATTTCCTGGCTTTTCACCGATCCGCAGCAGGCGGGCCTGGCCACTGCCTCAGGCAAGCCGGAAGTCTTCCACTTCTATGCGCCGTGGATCATCTTCTGCGCGCTGGCGCTGCTGATCCCGATCTACTACTTCGCCGAGGGGCGCAGGCATTGGGTCGGCCATCACGCGCTCAACAAGCACATCCTCGACCGCATCCTGAATCAGCTCTGGCCGCTGGCGCTGGTCGGCTTCATCTTCATCGGCATGCGCTACGGCATGGACGGCACCCTCTTCGCGTGGCGCTTCTGGCGCTATGGCTGGGCGCTCTGGGGCGTTGGGCTGGCGGTCTACTGGCTCTACTACTTCATCTTCCGCTACCCCGGCGACAACGCCTGGTACAAGAACCAGCGGACGATGGAGAAATACTACCCGCGCCCGAAGCAGAAGCGCCACGTGAAGGCTGGCTCGCACTAACTGTGAGTGGCCAGCGCGAGACCGGGGAGCGTTCCGTTGTGGGGCGCTCCCTTTGCGTTATCCCGCGACCGCGCTGACATCCGCGCCCAGCCGCGCGAGGTCATCGAAGAACCATGGATAGCTCTTGGCCACCGCGTCGGCGCCGATGATGGTGAGGCCGCGCTGGCAACGGATGGCGGCGATAGCGAGCGCCTGCGCCAGACGGTGGTCGTCGTGAGCGTGGACGGTCGCGCCGCCCGCCAGCCCCGCTGGACGCCCACGCACGCTGATACTGTCGGGGTGCGGGGTGACATCCGCCCCGGCGCGGGTCAGCTCGGCGCACAGGTCGTAGATGCGGTCGCTCTCCTTGACGCGCAGGGTCGCCACGTTCTCGAAGCGCGTCTCGCCAGGCAGGAAGCAAGCCAGCGCGACCAGCGCCGGAACGCTGTCGATCAGCGCGTCGCCGTCGATGCGCCGGACCATGGCGGGGCTACCAGCGTGCGGCCTGGCGCCAGCGTCCAGGCTCAGCGGCGCATCGGGTATGTCGGCGTCGGGTCGGTTGGCGAAGGGGACGCCGAGCGTTTCACAGGCGGCCAGCAGCGCGATCACGTCGTCATCCTGCGCGGCAAGCCCGATGATCCGCAGCGGCGAGCGCAGGGCCAGGGCCGCCGCGAGCAGCGCCGCCGTCGAGGGGCTGTCGCCGGGCGTCTGGTAGTAGCGTGGCTGGAACCGCTGCCCACCGGGGACGTGGAAGCGCCGCAGGTCTGCAGCAGCATCGATCTGTATTCCGGCGGCGGCGAGGGCGCGCAGGGTGGCGCGAACCAGCGGTTGCGAGCGCAGCCCGCCCGTCACGCTGATGTCGAGACCAGCGGGCAGTAGCGGCGCGAGGTAGAGCAGCGCGCTGAGGTATTGCGAACTGCTCAGGCCAGAGACGCTGACCGCGCCGCCACGTGGTGGCCCGCCGTAGAGGGTGATGGGGAGCAGTCCGCCCGGCTCGCGCGCCGCGACCATCACGCCGAGCGAGCGCAGCGCGTCCAGCAGGTCGGCGTTCGGGCGGCGGCCGAGCGAGTCGGGGTGGTCCGTCTCGAAACGGACATCTGGCAGCAGCGCGCCGATGCCCAGCAGCAGCCGCAGGACGGCTCCCGCGTTGCCCACCCGCAGCACGCCATCGGGTGGGGTGTGCGGACGGCCCGCGACGCCTGTGACGCGCAGGTTCCAGCGCCCCTCCAGCGCCGCGTCTGGCTCCCAGCGGGCGTCCGCGCCCAGCGCCCGCAGCGCGCGGACCAGCACGGCGGTGTCGTCACTCAGCGCGGGGGCCAGTAGAACACTCTCACCCTCGGCCAGCAGCGCGTTGAGCAGGTAGCGCAGGGTGTAATACTTCGAGCCGGGCGCGTGTGGCTGACCGTGCGTATGGGGAGCGCTCGCCGGGCCTACGAAGACCGCGCGCGGCGGCTGGGGCAGCGGCGGCAGGTCCGCGTCGGATGGGATGGGCGCGTCAGGGCTGGTGGAGGACATTGGCTGGCTCCTTCTCTGTGCGGCTGGCCTATTGTACGGCGCCGCCGCCTATATGCGCAGCGGCGTCCTCGGCCAGTGGCGGGGCGCGGTGGTATACTGGCGGCGGGCCACGCCAGCGATGCGAGGCGGCTTCTCGTCCGCTTTCGCTCTCGCTCGGCCAGCCGCTTCCGCAGCGATGAGTCTACAGCCAGCCGGAGACAGCGATGTCGAAGAACGCTTCCCATACCAGTCACGCCGCGCGCCCGCGCCCGAAGGCCGAGCGGCTGCCGTTTTCCAAGGTCCTGATCGCCAATCGCGGCGAGATTGCTTTGCGCGTCATCCGCGCCTGCCGCGACATGGGGCTGCGCTCGGTGGCCGTCTACAGCGACGCCGACCGCGAGGCCGCGCACGTCCGGATGGCCGACCAGGCCGTGCGACTGGGGCCAGCGCCCGCCGCCGAGAGCTATCTGCGCATCGAGAAGATCATCGCGGCGGCGCGGGAGACTGGCGCGCAGGCGATTCACCCCGGCTACGGCTTCCTCTCGGAGAATCCTGACTTCGCCGACGCCTGCGAGGCGGCGGGCATCATCTTCGTCGGGCCGAGCGGACGTGTGATGCGCGAGATGGGCGAGAAGACCGCCGCCCGCCGCAAAGCGCAGGCCGCCAATGTGCCGGTGACGCCGGGCTATGATCGTGGGCTGGCGAGCGCGGCGGAGGCGCTGGAACTGGGCGCGCGCATCGGCTACCCGATTCTTCTGAAGGCGGCGGCGGGCGGCGGTGGCAAGGGCATCCGCTTCGTGCATCGCGAGGAAGACCTGGAGGCGTCGCTGCGGCTGGCCCAGAGCGAGGCGCAGACGGCGTTTGGCGATTCGACGGTCTACATCGAGAAGGCCGTCACGCCCGCGCGCCACATCGAAGTGCAGTTACTGGGCGACACGCATGGCAATGTCATCCATCTGGGCGAGCGCGAGTGTTCCATCCAGCGCCGCCACCAGAAGCTGATCGAGGAATCGCCCTCGCCCGCCCTGGACGAACCGACGCGGGCGCGCCTGCTGGAGTCGGCGGTGCGGCTGGCGAAGTC
>DASVWQ010000324.1:0-10067 GCA_036393135.1 Ktedonobacterales bacterium | reverse complement strand
CAGGACCAGATTACCGGCGTGGTGGTTGGTGTGTGGGAGCCTGTCAACGTCAATGATCCCTATTGGAACGACACGCTCTTCGACGCGGGTGGCACCTCAACCACCCCCAAGATCTATCCCGTTCTCATCAATGACAGCGACTTCTATCGCACGCTCAGCCAGTTCCAGGGCATCGGCGCCGAGCAGAACTGGATCTTCCGCGCGATTCCATCCGACATCAACGCTGCCAACATGGAGGCTACTCGCGCCAACGTGGCGCAGTTCCGCTCGCGGCTCAGCGGCGACGCCCAGCCCATCGCTGGAGTCAGTGGCGTCGGCGTCATCAGTTCGCTCGACAAGATCATCAAGGGGCTGGAGGGGCAGGAGAGCCTGCTCGCGCTGCCGCTGTATATTGTCGCGGCGCAGATCGTGGGGCTGGCGCTGCTCTTCGTCGTGGCGATGGCCGGTCTGCTCATCGAAGGGCAATCGCAGGAGATTGCGACGCTGAAGTCGCGCGGAGCGAGCGGGACGCAACTGCTGGGTGTCTTCATCACTCAGGGCGTCATCCTGGGCCTGATCTCAGCGGTCGTTGGCGCGTTCCTGGCGGCGTTGCTGGCGGTGGCGCTGGTGCGCTACTTCGTGCCAAACAGCGCGCTCCAGTCGGCGTCGGTCAGCCCGGCCTACCTGGCGCGGCTGGCCTCGCCCGGCAGCGTGATTGGCCCGGCGCTCCTCGGCGCCCTGCTGGGTGTCGGCGCGATCACCTTCTCGGCCTTCCAGACGGCGCGGCTCGATGTGCTGGCGTTCCGGCGCGAGCAGGCGCGACAGTCGCGGCAGCCCTTCTGGGCGCGCTACTACCTAGACCTCATCCTGGCGGCGCTCTGTGTGCTGGGATATCTGGAACTCGGTCAATTTGGCGATGTCAGCGTCCGTGCGCAGCTCCCCGGCGGCGCCTCCAGCCCGCTGCTGCTCGTCTCGCCGGCGCTGCTGCTGCTGGCGGGCGCGCTGGTCACGCTGCGTCTGGCGCCACTGGCGGCGGCGCTGGGCCAGCGCGTCGCGGCGCGCGGCAAGCGCTTCAGCGCGATGCTCGCTTTCGCGCAGGTCGAGCGCACCCCGGCGAAATACATGCGCATGACGCTGCTGCTGACGCTGGCGGTGGGCCTGGGCATCTTCGCCATTTCCTTCAACGCTTCGCTTACGCGCAATATCGGCGATAGCGCGGCCTATTCGGTCGGCTCGTCGCTGCGCGTGCGCCAGCGCGTTACTGAGCAGCAGTCCTTCGCGGAGACGCTGCAAAAGACCTACGCCAGCCAGCCCGGCGTGCGCGCGATCTCGCCCGCCTATCGGACCGTCGCCACCACCACCGCCGATCAGGGGTCCACGCCGCTCGGCGTGCTGGTCATCGATCCCGCGACGTTCGCCAGTGTGGCCGAGCCCATCTCGTGGCGCTCGGACTACGCCAGCGAGACCTTGCCCCAGCTGATGAGCGGTATGGCGGCGGACTCCACGGCGCAGTCGGGCGTCTCGACGCCGATCTGGGCGATTGTCAGCGAGACCTTCGCCCAGCAGAATGAGTTGAAGACTGGCGACAAGTTTGCCCTGACCCTGAGCGAAAACATCTTCGGCTCGACCAGTTTCGTGGTCGGCGCCATTGTCAACGACTTCCCGACCCTGTATCCGGTGCAATATCCAGGCGGTTTCGTCGTCATCGATCAGCGCAGTTTCAGCCAGGCGATCACGGCGGAGAACCCCAACTCGGGCGTCGTCATCGGCCCGAACGAGTTCTGGCTGCTGACGGATGGCAATGCGGCGCATGAGGCCGCGCTGACGACCTACCTCAACAACCACCAGGAATACGACGTGAACGACGTGCTCAGCCTGCGCCAGCAACTCGCCGTCGGCCAGGCGAATCCGGTCGGCTCAGGCATGCGCGGGCTGCTGCTGATTGGCGCGGTGATGGCGGCGCTGCTGGCGGTGCTGGGGGCGATCATCCAGTCGGCGCTGGCGGCGCGGCAGCGTTCCACCCAGTTCGCGGTGCTACGGACGCTGGGCGTGGGCAATGGCGACCTGATCAAGATTCTGCTGAGCGAGCAGAGCGTCGTCTATGCCTTCGGCCTGATTGGCGGCTCCCTGTTGGGCGCGCTGCTGGTGACGGCCACGCTGCCGTTCCTGCAGTTCAGCGATCAGCCGGTGGACCCCACGATGCTTGGCACGCCACCCTATGTGCTGGTGACGGACCCGAAGATGCTGGCGATCTTCTACGCCGCGCTGATCGCCGCCTTCATCATTGCCCTGCTGATCGCCGCGCGCTACGCCGCGACGGTGGGTCTGGGCCGGGCGCTGCGCCTGGGTGAGGACTAGCGCGTGACGACGAGCGCGTAACGCGAACTTCCTGCGCAACACAGCGAGACTGAGCGATGAGATAGAGAGAGGACCAGGCGCCGTGGCGGATGTGTTAGTCGAGAGTCATAACCTCGTCAAGATTTACCGCAGCCATGATCTGGAGGTCGTGGCGCTGCAAGGGCTGGACCTGCGCGTGCCACAGGGCGAGATGCTCGCGCTGGTGGGTCCGTCGGGCGCGGGCAAGAGTACCTTGCTCAACATCCTCGGTGGGCTGGATGACCCCAGCGCCGGGCGCTGCGAGGTGGCGGGCGTGGACCTGACCCGCCTGACCCGCCGCGAGCGCCTGCTCTATCGCCGCCGCATCGTCGGGCATGTCTGGCAGCAGACGGGGCGTAATCTGCTCAGCGACCTGACTCTGCTGGACAACGTGATGACGCCGATGCTGCTGGCGGGCTATCCCGCGCGCAAGCGTCGCGCCCGCGCGAAGGAGTTGCTGGGGTTGGTGGGGCTGGGCGACCGCCTCGACCACAAGCCAGAGCGCCTCTCGGGCGGCGAACAGCAGCGCGGCGCGCTGGCGGTGGCGCTGGCAAATGAGCCACCACTGCTGCTGGCCGATGAGCCGACTGGCGAACTGGATAGCGCGACAGCGGCGGAGGCGCTGCGCCTGCTACGCGCGCTCAACTCAGAGTTGGGCCTGACCACGATCATCGTGACTCACGACCCGCATGTGGCCGAGGTGATGGACCGCGCCGTGGCTATCCGCGATGGGCGCACCAGCACCGAGGTGGTGAACGCCGAGGAGGCCGAGGAGACCGTCATCATCGACAATGTGGGGCGACTCCAGATTCCACGCCCCGCGCTCGACGCGATCAACTTTGGCGGGCGGGCGCGGGTGCATCTGGCGGGCGACCATGTGGAACTCTGGCCAGCGGGGACGAATGGCGCGCGCGCCGCCAGCGCGAACAACGCAAACGGCCAGACCAACCCCGACGGGCGCGGCGCGCACTAGCCGCGCTGGCCCAACGCGCCTGAGCGACGCCTGAGCGACTCATGCGCCTGATTGACGGCGTGAGTGAACTGTGGCATTGTCGTATGGGCGGACGATGCGGCTGTCCCGCGTGGCCCCGACCCTCTGTGGATGTGGTCTTGGGTACACCAGAGACGGACTCCAGCTAGACAGGCCTATTGATGCGATATCACCTGCTCTACGTTTCCCGCGCGCTGGTCCTGTTCGCGCTCAGTTCGCTGCTCGTCGTGGCGGCCTCAGGCTGCGGCGTCATCAACAAAATTGGCAGCGCCAACACTAATTATTTCCCCCCGAATCTGCCGCGTGTCACGCCGACGGTGACGACGTTTCAGGGCTGCCCGCCGCAGGGGCAGGGCGGCGATCCGGCGCTGAACACGCTGGAAAACCGCGCCGATGACAATCCCGCTGGTGGCTGGCGCGACACCGACATCACCCAGGTGATGACCGTCCCGACGACGCCGCAGGTCGAGGGCAAGGACCGCAGCGCGTGGGCCAGCGCCGCCGCCCAGCGCATCGCGCTTTATGAGGGGTCGGCGGTGCGCACGACTGGCTGGGTGATCGCCGTGCGCAAGGGCGGCCCGACCGCCGCGAACTGCGGCTCAGACGTGAACCGCGACTGGTATCTGTGGATCGCGACGGGCGGCGGCGACGCGGTACAGACGGCGATGGTGGTGGTCATCACCCCGCGTGTGCGCGCGTTGCGCCCCGGCTGGACGGACTACACCATGCGTCGGCTGGTGGGGCAGGTGGTGCGTGTGGAGGGCTATCTGCTCTACGATCAGGAGCCGCCCGCCTTTGTCGTCAACGATCGCGCGACCGCCTGGGAGATTCAGCCCGTGATGCACATGGAGACGCTCTACCTGAACAACTGGATCAACCTCGATCTGGTGCCGTTCGGCTCGCGCGAATCCGGTACGCCGCAGGCTTCGCCCGCCGGGACGGTCACCCCAATCATACCGATCACCCCGACGGCGGGATAGACAGCGCGCCCCAACTTCCGCTCCATTTGATGAGCGTGGGGGAACACAATGAAGCGGGAGCCATCGTTTGATGACTCCCGCTCTTCTGTATTGTGGCGCCGAGGGGACAAAATCGGCGTCAGGGAGAGAATAGACGCGAGGGGGCAAATTGGTGCCAAGGGGCGGAATCGAACCGCCGACGCCAGCATTTTCAGTGCTGTGCTCTACCGACTGAGCTACCTTGGCATAGGCCCGCTCTGGGCCAGCGGGAGGTAGTGTACCATTGCTCGCATGGCCCTGTCAACGCCGATGGCGCGGTGAAATGCGGGCGCGGCGTGTTGTGGGGCAGGCATTGGGCGGGCGCGGCGCTGGCGCTGTGTGGCAAGCCCTCGCTATACTGAAGAAGGAAGGAGCGTGCGAGTTCAAGAGGGAGCGTTCCCATGCGATTCGCGTTCGCTGACCACCTCGCGTGGCCGCGGCCTGTCGTGTCCAACCTCTGGGGGTATTCCCTGTGCGCCACAGCGTTCCATCTCGCCGCGCTGGCGAGCGCGCTGGCCGACGCGCATAGCGCCGCGCCGCTCGCGCCACTGCCCACCGTCTGCCCGTCGTATGGCGCCTCCCCGGCTACCTGGCCGCGTGTCAGTGTGATCGTCCCCGCGCGTGATGAGCAGCGCCATATCCGCCGCTGCGTCGAATCGCTGCTGGCGCAGGACTACCCCGACTACGAGGTCATCGTGGTGGATGACGCCTCGACCGACGCCACTCCTGCCGTGCTGCGCTGGCTGCGGCAATCGCCCGCCGGACGCGAGCGCCTGCGCGTCGCCCGTGTGGAGGCTCCGCCGGAGGGCTGGGCCGGCAAGCCCTACGCCATGCACATCGGCGCGGGACTGGCGAGCGGTTCCTGGCTGCTCTTCACCGACGCCGACACCTGCCACGCTCCCAGCGCCCTGCGGTCGGCGGTAGCCCGCGCCGAGGCCGAGCGCGCCGACCTCTTCACCATCAACACCGCCCAGGAGCACGTTAGGTTCTGGAATCGCGCGCTGGCCCCGATGGTGCGGATGTGCACCGCCGTCAGCTATCCCCTGATCCGCGTCAACGACCCACACAGCCACCTCGCCCTCGCCAACGGCCAGTTCATGCTGGTCCGGCGCGCGTTCTACGACTGGTTGAGAGGCTATGCCGCCGAGGAGTTGCGCGGCGCGATTGTGGATGATGTGGCGCTGGCCCGCGCAGTGAAGGTGAGCGGCGGGCGGCTGCTGATGGTGGATGGGCAGAAGCTGGTCTCGACGGCGATGTACCGCTCGCTGGCGGAGCATTGGAGTGGCTGGAGCAAGAACGCGGTCGCCGCCTCGCCGTGGGGCGCGCTGTTCTTTGCGCTGCTGGCGCCGTGCTTTCCGCTGCTGACTGTTGGGCCGTTCGGGCTGCTGATGGCTGGGCTGCTGCGCCGCGACCGCCGGATGAGCCTGGCGGGCGCGCTGCCAGTGGCCGCCGCGCTGGGCTATCGCGCCTACGCCGATCGTGGCGTGGCGATCCCGCTGCGCTATGGCTGGACCCATCCCCTCGGCGGGGTGGTCTTCTCGCTGATCCTGGCGCGCTCGTTCTGGTATCGCCTGCGCGGTGTGACCGTTCCCTGGCGCGGACGCAGCTATCCCGCCGCCGCCTATGCCGACGGCGCTCGCGGCTGGACCCGGCGCCAGACAGCGCCGGGCCGCGCGAGCGCGCGTTAGCGGGCGCGACGGCTCATACCTCCCACTCGCGTGGGGGCTGGCCGAAGGGCCACGGCGCCATGTCCGGCGCGCTCTCGGCAGGGGCGGCGCGAGGCGGCGGGGGTGGAGGCGCATCGCCCTGCGCGGTGGCTGGGACCAGCGCGATCACCACTTCATCGAGCGGCGTGCCGCTGGGCGTCGGCCAGATCGCCTGGCGGCCCTCACGCGCCAGGCGGATGGCCTCGGCGAGGCGGTGGGCGTCCTGCTCGGTGCGACGCAGCAGGAAATCAATCTGCGCCAGCCGCGCCAGCCGCCCGATGAGGTTGTTCAGGCTGCTCCCGATCTGCCAGAGCAGGGGATTGCGGATGGCGGGGACGCGCGTGCGGAAGTCGCCATTCGCCAGCCGCACATGCGTCGCCAGCAACTCGCGGGCGCCCTGCTCCAGGTCGCGGTTCAGCTCGAACTCGCGCCGCTCCAGCTCGGCGATTTCCTCGGCGCGGTCCGCGCGGCGCAGGGCGACCAGCACGCTGCGCGCCCAGAAGTACGCCACCAGCGCGACGATTGCCTGCATCAGCGGCGGCCCGGCGAAGGCCTGCTGCGCGTTGTTCGAGGCGATGAGCTGGTCGAGCGCGGGTGTGTGTGGCATCAGGAAGAGGATGACACCCATCAGCGCGGTGTTGACCAGCGCCACCGCAAAGACGCTCCACGGGTCGAGCGCCGAGGCCGCCACCAGCAGCGAGCCAGCCGCCAGGTACAGCGGCCCCAGGTCCACGATGTCGAAGCGGCCACCGAAGGCCGTCGCGGGGATGCTGGCCAGCGGCAGATCGGCCAGCGCGACCAGCAGCAGCGCCGCCAGCGTGACGCGCCCGCCGCGGTTCAGGACGGCCACCAGGACCGTGAGGGCCAGCGCGACCGCCAGCGCCATCTTCATCATCGGGTGGTCATCGTCGACGATGGTGAACAGGATGACCGCGCCAAGCTCGATCAGCGTCCAGGCCAGCCAGAGGATGCCGACCAGCCGCCCGCGCCGCACGCGCTCGCGCTGCTCGAAGCTGGCGCTGGCGGGCGCTGGAGCAGGCGAGACCAGCTGCAGCCAACGCTCGGCGCGGGTGGCGCGTGGGCTGGGCGCGCCCGTTCGCGTTGGCGTCCGCGCTCGCTGGTTGTCCCTGGTCGCTTCTGGCTGGCGTAGCATTGTCTCCCCCCGCTTTCCATCGTGGCGCTCGCGCGTGTCCATCGTCCGGCGGCATGCGCCCACGAAGGATGGTACGCGCGGACGTTACACGCGGCGTTGCGGGTGGCGTTGCGGGTGGCGGAGGATGGCGCAGCGCCCGCTCAGTCGGCCTTGGGCTGGCGGCTGGCGTGGCGGCGGGCGTCGTTGGCGTAGGCTTCGGCCAGCAGCGGCTTGACCGCCTCGAAGGTCTCCGCGCTGGGGTTGAGGACACAGACCCACGATTGCGGCGCATAGACCGGGTGCGGCATGATCCGGTCGAGAGCGGCGAAGTCATAGTCGGCGCTCTTCTCGCCGGCCTCGGTTGGCGGGTAGCCCAGCAGCGCGCGGAAACGGTCGCGTCCGACGCCGATGTTGAGCCGGAACACGCCAGGGCGGTCGAGCTGCGAGCGGTTGTCGAATTCACCATAGTTCTTGGTGACGATGGTGGCGAAGGGCTGACTGTGCGAGGGGTCGCGATTGCGCTGGGGGTCGTAGTAGATGAAGGTGTCGCCCGCGCCTGGCCCGTCGTCTGGCCTGAGGAGATCGATACCCGCAAACGTGTCCGTGATGTACTGGATGATAGCATCCTGGTCCATACGCCCTCCCGGAGATGGCTGCTGGCGTCGCCGTGCGGCGGACTCGCTGGCCGAATCCTCAGCCTATCACGCCAGTGGACATGGCGCAAGGACGCCCGCGCCTCCATTGGCGCGGGCGTGGGAAGCGGATGGCGCGGCGGATGGGGCGCGCCTTACGCGGGCAGGGGCGCGCCGGTCAACCACTCGTAGGCCTCGCGGTAGCGCGCAGTGGCTCCCGCCACCACGGCATCGGGCAGGGCAGGCGCGGGCGGCAGCTTGTTCCAGCCAGACTGCTCCAGCCAGTCGCGCACGAACTGCTTGTCGAAGCTGGGAGGCGAGCCGCCGACGTGATACTCTGCGACTGGCCAGTAGCGCGAGGAGTCCGGCGTCAGCAGCTCATCGATCAGGATCAGCTCGCCATCGAGCAGACCAAACTCCATCTTGGTGTCGGCGATGATGATGCCACGGTCGAGGGCGTAGGCCGCCGCCGTCTTGTAGAGCGCGATGCTGGCGTCGGCGATGGTCTGGCCGAGGTCTTCACCGACGGCCGCCTTCATCTCGTCAAGCGAGATATTGATGTCGTGGCCCTCCTCGGCCTTGGTCGCGGGGGTGAAGATCGGCTCTGGCAGGCGCTCGGCCTGGCGCAGTCCCGCTGGCAGCGCGACCCCGCAGACGGCGCCTGTGCGCTGGTAGTCGGCCCAGCCGCTGCCCGCCAGATAGCCGCGCACCACGCACTCGAAGTCCAGCCGCTGCGCCTTCTTCACGATCATGAAGCGACCAGCCAGCGTCTCCATCAGCGCGGCGTCGGCGCGGATGGCGTCGGGCAGGTCGGCGTTGTCCACGCTGATGAGGTGGTTGGCGATGATGTCGCCGAGGCGGTCGAACCAGAAGGCGGAGAGTTGCGTCAGCACGCGCCCTTTGTCGGGGATGCCGTTGGGCAGGATGGCGTCGAAGGCGGAGATGCGGTCGGTCGCCACCATCAGCAGGCGGTCGCCTAGATCGTAGGTGTCGCGGACTTTGCCGACGCTGAACTTCGGCAGTGGCAGGTCTGTGGAGGTCACTACCCGGGAAGCCATGTCATCCTCTTTCCATCGCGCGCCATCCACGCCGCGTCAGACGCGCGAGGGCGCATTGCCTCCATTAAGCCACACGTTCACCACGCGCGCGAAGTCCACCGGACGCTCGCTGAACGGTGAGTGGCCGCAATGGGTGAAGACGACCAGCCGCCCGTGTCGCAGCAGCTTGCGGGCGCGCAGGGCGTCGGCGTAGGGAGTCACGCGGTCGCGCTCGCCCCAGAGCAGGAGGGTTGGCTGCTCCAGCTTGAGCAGGCGGTCGAGGAAATCGAGATGGACGCCGCTGAGGTCGATCCAGCGGTCGAAGGCCCGCGCGCCGGAAGGAATGACATCGGGTTGGGTGGTCACGGCCCAGGCGAACTCGAAGGCGGCGTCGCGCGGGACACGATGCCCCGGCGGGCCATCCTGCGCCATCACGCGGGCCATGAAGTCGCGCCCCAACCAGCGGTGCAGCCGTTCCGGCTTCAGCCAGTAGTAGACGCGGGCGTCGAGCGCGACGTTGCGCCCCAGCCCGCCCGCATCCGCCAGCAACAGGCGCGCCACCCGCTCGGGATGCTCCAGCGCGAGGCCCAGCGCGACGAAGCCGCCCATCGAGTGGCCCAGCAGATCCACCGCGCCCAGGCCGAGGTGATCGAGCAGCGCGAGCGCGCCCTCCATCCAGAAGGTGAGCGCGTCGTGGGGCGAGCGCCCGCGAAAGGCGGGCTTGTCGGAGAGGCCCCAGCCGGGCAGGTCGAGGGCGATGACGCGGCGCTGCTCGGCCAGTGGCGCCAGGATCGGCGCGAAGGCGGCGCTGGCGGAGCCGCGCCCGTGCAGCAGCAGCAGCGGCTCGCCCGCGCCGCAGGTCAGATAATGCAGCCGCGCGCCGCCCGGTCCCGGCGCCTCACCGCGCTCGACTGCGACGCCCGCCGTGGCTAGCAGCGCATCTTCGGCGGCCCGCAGCGCGGCGCTCGGCCCGCCCCGCGCGCCCACGTCAGCCATCGACGGCGTGTCAGACATGGGGCAGCTATCCTCTCTCATCATCCTCGCGCGCCATCGCAGCGAGCGCATCCTCGCTCCGTCAGTATACCGCGCGGCGCAAACCGGGCGGGCGGCGCATAGCGTCCAGGGAGGGATGGCCCGTTGGCGAGCGATAGTCATTGCGTGGGTCATTGCGTAGGTTGCGTATGGAATCGGGGTCGTCACTCAGGCACACTTTGGG
>DASVWQ010000323.1:0-2216 GCA_036393135.1 Ktedonobacterales bacterium | reverse complement strand
CGTGAAGTCGTCTTGCAGATCGTTGAGCTTCACGCCAATGACCTCATCGGCCTTGTAGGCGAAGGGGCGAATGTAGCAGTTCTCGCGCAGCCCATTGCGGCGAATCAGCTCAACCAGCAGCTCGACCAACTCTTCAGGCGTGTGCGAGAGGTGAATATTCATGATGCGGCAGGAGCGGGCCAGGCGCTGGAAGTGCTCAAGCGCGCGGAAGACATAGAGCTGGTCGCGCTCGCTGTTGTAATACGCGCGAATGCCTTCGAAGCAGCCGGTGCCATACGAAAGCGCGTGGGTCGCGACACCAACACGCGCCTCATTGGCGGGCATGAACTCGCCGCTGAGATATACGACCATGTCTGAGCGCTGCGAGAGCGCAGCCGGATTCGCCTTCTTCGACACGTTGATTCGCCTCCTCGTGCGCGCGTGGCGTCATCGCCACGTGAGCGTTTCGCCCGCCGTTGGGCAAGAACTTCTTCGCACTGCGCGGTCTTGGCCCAAATGTCAAGTCAGTACGCGGCGATACGTGCGCCTCGCGGCGCTAACGACTACACCGAACACAACGAGCGAGCCATTCGCGCGGTAGCTGGCCGCGCGCTGGCCCATCAGAAGATGCGCTTGCCCAGGGCCGAGAGCGTTAGCTCGGTCGCCAGTAGCGCGGTCTGGTTGTGGTGGTCGAGAATCGGGTTGACCTCAACCATATCGAGACTGGTGAGGCGCCCGCTCTCGGCCACCATCTCCATCGCCAGGTGCGCCTCGCGGTACGAGATGCCGCCGTGGACGGGCGTGCCGACGCCGGGCGCCTCAGAGGGGTCTACGACGTCGATGTCGAAGCTGACGTGCAGGCTCTTCGCGCCGTCGAGGGCGAACCCCAGCGCCTCCAGTGTGACGGCCTCCATCCCGCGTCGGTCGATGTCGCTCATCGTCAGAACGTGGACACCCGCCTCGCGCAGCAGCCGCCGCTCGCCGGGATCTAGGTCACGCGCGCCGACGATGGCGATGCGACGCGGGTCTACCTTCGCGCCCGGCCCGCCGACGCCCACCAGGCGGGGATCGCCCAGCCCGGCCAGCGCCGCCAGGATCATCCCGTGGATGTTGCCGGAAGGGCTGGTCTCGGTGGTGTTGAAGTCGGCGTGAGCGTCGAACCAGATCACACCGACCGGCCCGCTGGCGTTCGCGGTCCCCGCGACGCTGCCCAGCGCGATGCTGTGGTCGCCGCCCAGGGTGATCGGTAGCGAGCCAGCGGCGAGGCTCTCGGCGACGCGCGTGGCGAGCAGGCTGGTGGCGGCGACGATTGGCGCGAGGTGCTTGGCGTGGGCTTCGCCGTTCGTGTGCGGCGGCGTAGCCTCTGGCTCACTGACGGGAATCGGTGGCGCGCTGGTGACGGTATGCCCCAGCGTGCGGAGCTTCTCGGCGATGTCAGCGTAGCGGATGGCGCTCGGCCCCATATCCACGCCGCGCCGGTCGGCCCCAAGGTCCATCGGGACGCTAATCAGCGTAATATCCATCGGAGTCTTTCAGGGTTAGGTATGTGCGCCCGCCTACGCGGCCTGCGCAGGCGTGTCGGCCCCATTGGCGACGCCCACAGTATAGCATCGCCCAGGCCGAAATATCGCCTTCTTTCAGCCCAGTTTCAGGGCAATATCGGGGCGCGTGAGCCACCAGCGCCAGCCGCGCGCAATGAGGCGAATGGCGAGCGCGTCACCCGCCAGAAGTCACAGCGCCGCCCGCCAGAAGTCATGGCTGGCTGTCGGGCCACGTCTCGCCGCCGCTGGCGCGCCGCTTGCCACGCTCGAAACGGTCCTCGCTGGCCAGCCGCCTGATCCTGGCATGCTACAATCTGGCGCGAGGGAAGGCAGGCGGGCGCGCTGGATACGTCGCCAGTTCCCGCAATCCCTGAGAGAGAGGGCTGGCTTGTCTATGACCAGGAAAGACATCTCCGGTGGCGCTGTCCACGACTTGCCAGAGGACCTGCGGGAGATTCTCGCGTCTGACGCGGAGGCGCTCGCGATATGGGAGGACCTTACGCCGCTTGCGCGCAATGAATGGATATGCTGGGCAATCTCCGTGAAGAAACCAGAGACCAGACAGCAGCACATTGAGCGGGTGCGCACGGAACTCAAGGAGGGTATGCGCCGACCGTGCTGTTGGTATGGCTGTATTCATCGCACGGACAAGCCGATTAGTCCTTCGGTGCAGTATGTGCTTAGCAAACGATCAAA
>DASVWQ010000322.1:0-3461 GCA_036393135.1 Ktedonobacterales bacterium | reverse complement strand
CTTGAGCGCAAGGCCCAGCATCTCCAGTTCGCCTGGCGGGGTCCCCGGATCGCGGATGTAGAGGATTTTCACGAGCTGCTCGGTGATCGTCGCGCCCGCCTCGGTGGTCGAGCCGGTGGAGAGATAGCCCCAGGCGAAGTGCGCCATGCTGATGACATCGATGCCGTGATTGGCGTAGAAGCGGTGGTCCTCGACGGCGACGATAGCGGCGGCGATCTTCTCCGGCGCGGGCGGTGTGGTGGCGATGGCGTGATGCAGGCGCAGGTAAGCGGCGACCCGCTGCGGCGCGTCACTCACGCTGGGCAGTGTCGCGAGATAGAAGCCGCCCGCCACGGCGCCCAGCCCCGCCAGCAGGATAGCCGCCAGCAGGACGCCGCTCACCAGCCGCCGCAGCCGGGCAAAGGGTGGACGGCGGGCGGCGTGTGGCGCGCGGGCCGGGGTGCGCGCGGGCCAGGGTCGCGTATCGGCGCTCGTGATGTCGTTCGCTCTCACCGTCGCCTCGCTCTCCACCGCTGGCCGCTCATCCTTGCCGCGCGTGGTGGGCCTAGGTCAGCAGCAGCGCCGTGACGCCCGCCAGCGCGAGGATGGCGCCCGCCAGCAGCCAGCGATAGCGGACACCGAGGCGCTGGGGCGCGGCTCGCAGTGTCGCGGCAAGGGTCGTGGCAAGCGTGACGAGGCTCGCGCGCAGGCGGGTGAGGCTGGGATGCGCCCGAACGCCTGCCCACCACGCGGCGATTGCGGCGCGACGGCTCCAGGCGAAGCGCGCGACGACGGCGATGACCAGCGCGGCCAGCAGCCCGAAGCCAAACTGGCCAATCAGTCGCTCGACCAACGGAAGCTGGCGCCCGAAGAGGTAGCCGACTGTGCCCATCAGCGCTGCCCAGGTCACGCCGCCCGCCGCATTCCAGAGCAGGAAGCGGCTATAGCGCATCTCGCCGACGCCCGCCAGCAGCGCGCTGAAGATGCGCCCGACGGGGATGAAGCGGCCCAGGAAGACGGTCTTCTCACCGTGCTTCTCGAAGAACGCCTGGGCCTGCGCCAGCTTGCGCTCGTCGAAGCGGAAGAGGCGTCCGTGGCGGCGGATCAGACGGAGGCCGGAGGTGCGCCCGACCCAGTAGCCAGCGGTATCGCCCAGGATCGCGCCCGCCGCCGCCGCCAGGATGACGCCGGGCAGCCAGAGCTTACCGGTCGCCGCGATGGCCGCCGCGACCAGCAGCGAGGTCTCGCCAGGCAGTGGCAGCCCCGCGCTCTCCGACAACACGACCAGCAGCACCACGACATAGCCGTAGGTGGCCACCAGATCCAGCACAATATGCATAGCGTCCCCGGTCGGTGGCCAGGCGTCCGGCCCGACCACTCCAGCCAGCCAGATGCGCTCTGGCTTCGTCTCTCCTACACCAGTACGGGTGAGCGCGCCAACCGTTGCACGAGCGCGGCGCTCACCCTCCTAGGGTACCACGCGGGCGGCTGGCGGCGCAGGGCGCGCGCAAAAACAGGAAGCGCGCCGGGGTGGACGCGCTTCCAGACGGTCAGGGATCTCAGACGCCGCGCAGGGTTGCGGCGGGCCAGTGGGCCTAACTGACCGTGAAGGTGTTGAGGGTGAGGGAGCCTGAGCCGTCCGTCGTACCCACGCCGTTCTCGAAGAAGCAGCCGCCGCCAAACGAGAGGCCGATCATCGTCACATGGCTCACGGCGGCGTTGAAGCCAGCCGCGTAATCTCCCACGCCAAAGTCGCCATAGTAGTCCGACCAGTTCGCGCCAGTCAGCGGCACGGACGTCAGCGTCACAGAGCCATTCGCGCTCAGGGTCGCCGCGACCGGATGCGACCACCAGTAGTGGGTCTCATCAAATCCGCCAGCATTGCTCGTCTCGAAGAAGTAGCGCGCATGGACAGCCGTGCCACCGCAGGCGTCCGGCTCACCGTAGTACGTGAACGTCTGGCCAGCGTTGAGGCCGCTCACCGTGAAGCTGGCGGAGACGCTCTTGCCCGTCAGATTGCCGAGCAGGCTGGGAAACTGGCCGCTATTGTCCGTCACCAGCAGAGCGGTGTTGTCCTGGGTGGTGAAGTCCACTTTGGCGATGTTCCCCGACCCCGCGGACGGCGCCGCCGCCATCGAGAGCGCCCGCCCCGATGGCGCATAGTAGCCAATATGCCAGTAGGATGATGCGGGGCCGCCGGGAGCCGCCCAGGCCAGACCGCGCGTGGTGGCGATCACCAGCGCCGCCGCTATCACCGCCATGATGATCGCGCCCACCAGGCTCCAGCGTGTGATATTCCGCCGATTCGTCGTGATAGTTGTCATTTCTCTGTCCTCTCGATCGCTGAGGGAGTGTAGTGATACGCTCTCTGACCCGATACAAACAATTCGTGACCCTGCGAGAACACATTGGCGTGGATTGTCGCGCCACCCCGGTCCTCATCCCACACAAGCCGCCCCAACCGCCGCTTGCAGCACACATCCCGGCGCCGGAATGAACTCCAGCGCCGATAGTTATAACGGGCGATTGGCGTAGGCGTTACTGGAAGCATGCGGGCGCTGGACGCCTGCCTCTGTGTACGGCGTGGCGGAGCGCGAACTCCCCGGAGTCAGAGTCTGGAATCCGAGTACGACTTCGTGACGCTGCCCACTATGTCTGCATGCTAGTACAACACATAGGTGGTGTAGGGCGCGACATCGTTGAATAGCTCGAAGTCGCTGAATGTGACCTGAGCCGTCGCGCCGTTGCCACTCCCCATCGCGAGCGCGGGCGTCCCACCGTTTGGGAGAGAGCCAACAATCCTGGGCAATCCGTTCACGAAGATCAGACCGGTCCCATTGTCCACATCGAACCCAAGCGTCGCATCCTGTCCGGTGGTTTCGTTAGCGGCCCAGGTATGGTGGACAAGCGAGCACTCCGCGGTTGAGTCAAAGTGGGTCTGAATCTCGCCCGTCGGGGCAAAGTCGGTTTGGGTGGAAGGACAGAGCGCCGAGTTCGTCGCGTCAGCGAACAGCGACGCCCACTCATTCGATGTGAGGGCGTTGTAGCGCACATGAACGCGTAACCGATACCATGAGGAATTGAAGCCCGCAGGAAAACTGCTCAGCCACAGGCCCGGTCCTGTCCAGTTGGTAGATTGCAGCACCGTTCCACTGCTCGTGCATGTCACGCTGTTCCCACTGCCCAAATGTGTGGTCGTCCACATGCCTGGATCAGAGCACCACGGCGCGGACGACTGAAGAACCGGAACCGCAGCCGTCTGCGTGATCTTGATGTTGACTGGCGAGCCGAAAGGAATCCCATTATCCTCCAGTCGCCACTGCGAGTCCATGACACTGGTCGAAAATGGCGCAGACAAACTTATCTCTAACGTGACAGACATCGTGCCACCCGGCGCGACGCCGCCGAGGTCGTAGATACCGGCGCTATCGCAGGTGGAGACACACTTCAGGATATACGCTCCCGTCCACGTTGAAGTACCC
>DASVWQ010000321.1:0-4523 GCA_036393135.1 Ktedonobacterales bacterium | reverse complement strand
CCGATCCGCGCGCTCGGCGCGATGCGGACGGCGCCGCTGTCCGGCGCGCTCAGCCCCAGCAGCAGGCGCAGCAGCGTCGTCTTGCCCGCGCCATTTGGCCCGACCAGCGTCACGCGCGTCTCTGGCGTCACGATCAGGTCGATGTCGCGCGCCAGGTCGCGTCCGCCCAGCCGCTTCGACAGCCCCTCCGCGCGGATGATGAGGTCGGTGTGAATCTCCTCCGAGCGGAAGCGCTGGTGGAAGCGCATCACCTTCGGCGGCTTGGCGACAGGCTCCGCCTCGATGCGCCGCAAGCGCTCCTCGGCGTTGCGGATGGTCCGCGCGGCGCCACGCTGGGCGGCCGCTCCGTGCGCGTCGTAGGCCATCTTGCCATAGCGTGTCTGGTTGACGGGTTTGGGGCGCGCGGTGGACTGCCCGGCCTCGCGTACCCGCGCCCGCAGCGCCGCGATCTCCTCCTGCTGCCGCTCGTACTCCTCCTCCCAGCGCTGGCGCGCGAGCGTCTTGGCGCGCTGGTAGGCGTCGTAGGCTCCAGCGTAGGAGGTCAGCGTGCGCTCGCGCTCGTCCACCTCGATGATCCTCGTGACGGCGCTGTTGAGGAATTCGCGGTCGTGCGAGACGAGCAGCGCGGCGCCCGCGTAGTGGCTGAGATAGTCGGCCAGCCAGGCGAGGGCGGCGGCATCCAGGTGGCTGGTCGGTTCGTCGAGCAGCAGCGCATCGGGCGCGCGGAGCAGCAGCGCGGCCAACCCCACGCGCGCCCGCTCGCCGCCAGAGAGCCGCTCCACCAGCCGCTCCGGCGCCAGCGCAGCCAGCCCCAGCCCGGCCAGCGTCGCCGCGATGCGATGGTCGAGGTCATAGCCGCCGCGCGCCTGGAACTGGCTGGCGATGTGGCCATAGTCTTCGAGCAGGGCGTCGAGCGCGGGGCCAGCCGCCTCGGCCATCGCCGCCTCCAGCTCGCGCATGCGCGCCTCCAGCTCGCGCAGGTCGCCGACCGCCTGATAGAGCAGGTCGCTGATGGTCTGACCTGGCTCTGGCGTCGGCGCCTGGGGCAGATAGCCCAGCGTGACGCCCGGCCCCAGCGTCACCTCGCCCGCGTCTGGCCCCTCCACGCCCGCCAGGATGCGCAGCAGCGTGGACTTGCCCGCGCCGTTCGCGCCGACCAGCCCGACGCGCTCGCCCTGGCTCAGCGTGAGCGTGGCGTCGCGCAGGACGACCTGCCGCCCATAGGATTTCTTGATGTGGCGCCCGGCCAGCGCCAGTAATGACAGTGACATAGCAGCGCTTCCCCCTCGCGAGGACGTTGACGGCGTGAAACCACGGCGGGCGTCAGAGCGGCGCCGGTAGCGAGCGCGGCCAGCGAGGGAGTCGGCGGGGTGACGGCGGACGGCCAGCGGAGGCTTTTCGGTAAGGAGCGCGCGAGCGGGACGGTTCAATTGGGGAGGAGAAGTCGCGCGCTGCCGGAAAGCGAGGATGGCGTAGCGTCGCCCCGGCGCCCGCGATGACGCGGCGCTCAGGACAACGGGCCTGTCAGCGCGTGACGCGCGCAAGCCCGGTCGCTACGCGATTGATCCCATGCAGGCGTTACCTCCGGCGAGCATGATACGCTACCTGGCGATGGCGGCGCAAGGGCTGCGGAGAACTGGTTGGCGCCCCGCACGCGGATGTACGCTCTATATGCGCTATGTGCGCTATATGCGCCCCGGCGCGCGAGCCAGAGACGAGCGAAGGAGAAGCATGATGCGCCATGATGACCGCGACGATGCGCCGAACGGCGTCGCTGAGAAGCAGCGCCGAGCGGAGCCGCGAGCGAAGCCGCGAGCGAAGCCGCGAGCGGACGAGCGCGACGCCAGCGGCTTTCCTCTGAGCCAAAAGGCCGACGAAGAGTGGGATGCTATCGATCTGGCGTCCGATGGGTCGTTCCCGGCGAGCGATCCCCCCGGATGGAGTCGCGGCGCCTGACGCCTGACGCGGGCGCGGCAAACGCATCCGGCGCCCGTGGCCTCCGCTCCTTTCGGGTGAAGCGGACGCCACGAGCGCCGGAGAGGGCTTGCGCCCGGGCTTCCTTGCCAGCGAGTCGCGCCTAGCTCTTCAGGCTGGGCGACGGCTTGGCGTTCGTGCTGGCCGCATCGGCGACGGCTGCGGCGTTGATGGTCGGGCCGTTGGCGCTGGCGCGTCGACTCGCGCGCAACTGGTTGACCTGCTCGGTGATCTGTCCCTTCACCGTCTGGGCGCGCTGCGCCGTTGCGCGGGTCGCCTGCCGCGCCTGGTCCATCGTATCGGCGTTGACATACTGGCTGATCCAGTTCGACGCGCGCTCGCGCCGCGCCGCGCCCCGCTCGACATCCAGGAAGTACACCAGGGCCGCGCCAATGGCGGCGCCTATCAGGAAGCGGTTCATGGGCTGGGTCGCTCCTCTCCATCTCTCCAGGTCCAGCGAGTCAGTTCGCCGGTGGTCTCTGCGTGGGTGGGTGTAGCAAGTCGCATGCCCGCGCGCCAGGCGTCCAGCGCCCAGAGGTGTTCCCCGCTACGTTGTCGCTCCACGCCCGTCGGGCTACGATATGACGTAGAGTGATACGCGCGGCTGTTCTCGCGCGGAAGGGAGACCCAACATGGCGGCAGCGATTCTCAACCATATCGAACAGCCTGCGACGGCGCCGGGCAAGCGGCCCCGGGTCGTCATCGTCGGCGGCGGATTCGGCGGGCTGCACGCGGCGCGCGGCCTGGCGCACGCGCCAGTGGATGTGACCGTGATCGACCGGAGCAACCACTTCCTGTTCCAGCCGCTACTCTATCAGGTCGCGACCGCCGAGCTATCGCCTGCCGACATCAGCGCGCCGATTCGTGGCGTCCTGCGCGGGCAGCGCAACACCCGCACACTGCTGGCCAATGTCACGGGCGTCGATGTCGCCGCGCATGAAGTGATCGCCGTGGACATCGGCGACGGCCACGAGCACCGCATCCCGTATGACTATCTGATCATCGCGACGGGCGCGGGCGAGAGCTACTTCGGCCATGACGAGTGGGCCAGCCGCGCCCCCGGCCTCAAGACCATCACCGACGCCACCTCGATCCGCCGCGCGATTCTGCTGGCCTTCGAGACGGCGGAGCTGGAGACCGACCCCGAGCGCCTCCGCGCGCTCATGACCTTCGTAATCGTCGGCGGCGGCCCTACCGGTGTCGAGATGGCAGGCGCCATCGCCGACCTCGCCCATAAGGGTGTGCGCCGCGACTTCCGCGCCATCGACACCGCGCAGGCCCATGTGCTGCTGGTGGAGGCGGGGCCGCGCCTGCTGCCGCAGTTCTCCGCCGGGCTGGCGGAGCGGGCGCGCGGCGCGCTGGAGCGGCTGGGCGTGGATGTGCGCGTGAGCGTCAGCGTGACCGATGTGAATGATACGGGCGTGGTGATTGGCGATGAGCCGGTCACCGCACAGACGGTGATCTGGGCGGCGGGTGTGACCGCCTCGCCTGCGGGCCAGTGGCTCGGCGTCCCCACCGGCAAGGCCGGGCGCGTCACCGTCGGCCCCGACCTGACCGTGGATGGCCACCCCAATATCTACGTGCTGGGCGACACGGCCACCGCGCTCGACCGCCACGGCGCGCCGCTGCCGGGGGTCGCGTCGGTCGCCATCCAGCAGGGAAAGTATGCGGCGAAGGCGGTCATCGCGCGCGTGCGCGCGTGCGACGCGGCGGCTCTCGTCCCGCCGTTCCGCTTCTTCGACCGGGGTTATCTGGCGACGGTCGGGCGCACCTACGCGATTGGCGACATCGGGCCGCTCCACCTGAGCGGGTGGCCTGCCTGGATGGTCTGGGCGGGCGTCCACATCGCCTACCTGATCGGCTATCGCAACCGCCTGATCGTGCTGACCCAGTGGCTCTGGAAGTACCTGACCTACCAGCGCGGGGCGCGGCTCATCACACGCGACCCGAACGCCGCGCGCGGCCCCGCCCTCGCGCCACACGCCTACCAGCGCCAGTAGCGCTCCATCACCAGCCCAGGATACGCGCGCCGCAGCGATCCGGCGTAGTTCCGCAGCGCCTGCCGCATGTTGTCCTCGGCGCCGAAGAGCTGCGGCACCTGGCTGCGATAGAGGGCGATGGCCTCCTCTTTATCGCGGATCTGGCCAGAAATCTCGGTCAGCTCATACTCCATCGGGATGCGCAGCTCGCTCTGGCGGGCGTCCAGCGCGCCGGGGCGGATGACATAGGGGAAGTCTTCGAAGAACTTGACGTTGATCTTGCGCTGCGCCAGGCGGTCCGCCGCCGAGCAGACGAGCTGGTGGTCGACGTGGTGGCCGACGCCCAACGGCGCGTAGAAGGCGGCCAGCGGCGCGCGTTCGGCCAGGTTCAGGAATTGCGCGCCCAGTTCCTCATCCAGTGTGTGATCGCTGTCGTCCACCGGGCCAAAGAGCGCCTCGTTCGACTGATAGTAGGCGGGCGACCCGCGATAGATGGCGTCGAGGTAGTCGAGCCAGAGGACATCGGCGCCAAGCGTGCTGAGCGCGGCCTCATCCTCGGCGCGGCGGGCG
>DASVWQ010000320.1:0-4297 GCA_036393135.1 Ktedonobacterales bacterium | reverse complement strand
CGGAATCGCGCCGCGCCCCGACGCCGCTTTCCTGCCGCCGATCCTGCATGTGCCGACGCCCGACCCCGTCCGCTACGGCGCGTATGGCGTCAGCTTCGCGCTCATGATGCTGCTGATCGACGCGGCGACGCTCTGGCTGGTGATGCGCGCGACCCGCCACTTCACGCGCAACCCCGCCCTGGTGACGGGGGCCGGGCTGCTCTATACGCTGCTGGTCTTCCTCAGCGGGGCAGTCCTGCAGAAATTCGATCTGGTGGTCGGCGCGCTGCTGCTGGCCTCGGCGCTGGCGCTGGTCGAGCGGCGGCGCGGGCTGGCGTGGACGCTCCTCGCCGTCGCCACCCTCATCAAGGGCTTCCCGCTCTTCATCGCGCCCGCCTTCATCCTCTACGAGCTGGATTTGACGGGGCAGGTCAGCGTGCGGGCGGCGGCGCGGCGCGCGTGGCGGCCAGTGGCGCGCGGGCTGGCATGGCTCGGCGGGGTCATCGCCGCGATGACGCTGGCGGTGGCGGCGCTGGCGGGCTGGGCGCCGGTGCTGCACAGCGTCACGACCCAGGCCGGGCGCGATGTCGAGATCGAGAGCCTCTATGGCTCGGTTGCGCTGGCGGTCGGCTGGCTGCCGGGACTGGCGGTCAAGACAGCCTTTCATCCCGACACGCTGGCCCGCGTCGTCCTCTCACCGCTGACCGATCCCACCATCATCGGGCCGCTCTCCGACGCGCTGCTGGCGGTGGCGCTGCTGGCGGTCTATGGCGTGATGTGGCGGGCGTGGCGCAAGCGGGCGGCAGGCGCGACGACGGACCCAGCCGAGGCGCCACCCGCAAATCAGGCCTTCCTGATGGGCGTGACGCTGGTCACGCTGGCCTTCACGCTGACCTTCCGCGCGCTGCCCTCGCACTACTTGCTCGACTTCCTGCCGCTGATTCCGGCGCTGGCGCTGCGTCCGGCGCGGCGGGCGGCGCTCTGGCTGGGGACCATCGGCGGCGCGGCGGCCGTCGGGCAGATCGTCACGATTCCCGGCGTCTGGGCGGCCATCGTCGGACTACAGCCACCCGTGGTGGCGCTGTTGCTCATCCGCAACGCGCTCTGGCTTCTCGCATCTGGTACACTGGTCGTGGCGCTGTGGACCGGCGCCCACGCGGCGACGTCGTCAGGAGGAGCGCGGGAGATGTCGCTAGTCACGGAGGAACGGCGCAAGCCACCCCTCACCCGAATGCGCGAGCGCTGGCGGCGGCTGCTCGATTCGGCCCCGCCCATCCCGGGCTTCACGCCACGCGCGGAGGATGTCTTCGCGCACATCTTCGCGCAGGTCTCACCTGTGACGGCGCTACTCGGCTCCGGGCTGGTGACGATCATCTGCTACCTTGGCCTGACGCTCTCGTTCCCGATCTTCAGCTACTGGAACGAGCCGCATATCTCGCCCGAATCCTCCACGATCAAGGATATGGGCGCCATCACCGGCTACAGTCCGCTGGCCGCCGTCGCCTTCATCGTTGTCGTGGTCTTCCTTTTCGGGTCGCAGTTCGTCGCGCTGCTGGCGGCGCACCGCGCCCAGCGCGAGGCGGAGGCGCAACCAGACATCGCGCGACGGGCGAAATGGCTCGTCTATCTGGCGCCAGTGGTCTTCAGCGTCATCCTGATCTGGATGCAGCCCGTCACCACCACCGACCTGTATGGCTACGTCGCGCGCGGCTATCTCTACACCCATCTGCATCTCAACCCGATGGACAATCCCGCGTACAAGCTCCCCGGCGGCTACGCGGTCGACCGTCCCGCCTCGCCCTATGGCCCGGCCTGGCTGGTGGTGACGGCGATCTTCTCGTGGATCAGCGATGAGAACCTGCTCGTCAACATGCTGCTGTACAAGGTCTTCGGCGCCATCTGCATCGTCGTCGCGCTCTGGCTGATCGACGATCTCGCCCGCCGCCTCTTCCCGGAGCGGCGCCTGCGCATCGCCGTACTCTTCGGCTGGAGTCCGCTGCTGCTCTTCGAGTCTGTCGGCGCGGGCCACAACGACATCGCCATGATGATCTGCGTGCTGGCGGCCATCGCGCTGATGCTGCGGGGGCGCGCGCAACTCGCCTTCGCCTGCCTCACGCTGGGCGCGCTGGTCAAATATGTCTCGGCGTTCTTCGTGCCGCTCTGGCTGGTCTACGAACTGCGTCACCGCGCGCTGATTACCCTGCCGCCTGCGCAGCCCAAGCCCAGCGGCGGCCTGCGCGCGCGCGTCGCCTGGCTCGCCCGTGCCACACGCGGCGCCCTCGGCGAGCTGGACCGCGCGGCGACGACGCGCCTGCTCGCGGGCGCCACGCTGATCGGCGCTACGCTGGTCGCCGTCTTCTACGCGCCCTTCTGGGACGGCATCAAGACATTCAACGGGCTGGGCCAGCAACTACGCCCGCTCTACTACAACGCCTCGATTGTGCAGTTCATCACTGCGCCGCTGGAGTTGCTGGTGCAGCCCGCGCAGTACCCCGCGCTGGACAAGACGGTGCGCCTGGTCTTCTACACCCTCTTCATCGTCTTCGCCGCCATCCAGACCCATCGTCTCTGGGTGCTCGGCCCCGCCGCCGACATCCGCGACCTGCTGACGGCGGCGGCCAAGATCACCTTCGCGGCGCTGGCCCTCATCACCTTCTGGTTTCAGCCGTGGTATATCGTCTGGCTGCTGGCGCTCGGTCCGCTCGCGCTCCAGTCCTACGTCCGCCGCCAGGCTGTGCTCATGTCGTTTGGGGCGATGCTGACCTACGCCGCCAGCAACTATCTGCTGGTCAATGAGCCAGGCATCGGACGCGACCTCTTCGTCCAGTTCTTCGAGGTGCTGCTGATCTTCGCGCCGCTGCTGCTGCTGCGCGCCGCGCCCTACGAGGAGGGCTGGACGAGCATCGTCCGCCGCTACGGCGCGATGCTGACCAGCGGCATCCGTCAGGGCGCTGCTGTCTGGGAGCGCGCCACGCTGGTCCTGATCCTGATCGTGGCCGCGCTGCTGCGTCTGCTGCGGCTTGGCAACCTGAACCAGAACCTCACCGGTGGCGCGGACGATGTAAACGCGCTGAAACAGGTCAGCGGCGACCTGCGCCTCTTCCTGGCCGATCCGCAAGGGCTGAATGGCCCGTTCGTGGCGATCCAGGGCATCTTCGTGCGCGTCTTCGGCCCGACACCGCTCGCCGCGCTGCTGCCTTCCGCCATCATCGGCACGGTGACGGTCTTCATGGTCTACATCCTGACGCTGGAGATCGTGCGGCAGACGGGGCGCCAGTCGCTGCGGGGCATCGCCTTGCTGGCGGCGCTGCTGGCGGCGACCTCCGGCTGGCACGTCTCGCTCAGTCGCTCCGGGATGCAGGTCGTCCTGCTGCCGCTGCTGCTCTGCCTGGCCATCTTCGCGCTGTTGCGCGCGTTCCACGTCCGCGACGCGCGCCAGACGCAGGCGGCGGATGACGCAGCCGCCGTGGACAGCGTGGCGGCGGACGGTGGCGCGCAATCACCCTACGTGTTGACGCTCTTCGCCAGCGCGGGCGTCTGCGCGGGGCTGGCCTGCGATGTCGTGCCGGGGCTGTGGCTGGCCCCGATGCTGGTGCTCGGCGTGACGCTCGCCTGGCGCTGGCGTCGCCCCGATGTCTTCAAGCGCATGCGCACGGCGCTCGCCACGCTGATCACCGCCGCGCTCGTCTCGGCCACGCCCGCCCTCTGGGCCGTGCTGAACCCGCTGATCGGCTTCCGGGTCGGCAGCATCGCGTTTGCGCGCACCAGTGAGCAGCCCGACCAGTTCCTCACGCCGCTCGACCCGGCGTTCTGGTCACGGGTTGGCGCGAATACGCTGGACATACTGCGCCTGCTCATCACCCAGGACTATAGCGCGGGCTATCCGGCGGTCGGCGGCGAGCCGATCATCCCGACCTACCTGGGCATCTTCTTCTATCTTGGCCTCGCCATCATTCTCTGGCGTATCATTCGGCGGCGCGACCTGACGGCGATCACCGTGGCGCTGCTGGTGGCGCTGCCGCTGGTGGCCAGCGTGGTCGGCGCCGCGCCCAGCGGCGTGATCGAAGCGGCGAGTGTGCTGCCCGCCATGTGCATCGTCCCGGCTATCGCGCTGTACGAGGTTGGCCTGTGGGCCGGGCGCATCTTCATCGCCGCCGACCGCATGATGGGCATGCGAGTCTTCACCACGCCAGAGCAGATCGGACGGGTCGTGCTCTTCATCTTCCTGATCGCCAGCGCCATTCGCACGTTCTACTGGTACTTCGAGGCGTCGCTGCCCACCGAACCGGGGAATGGCTACACGCCCAGCTCGCTTGGC
>DASVWQ010000319.1:0-3586 GCA_036393135.1 Ktedonobacterales bacterium | reverse complement strand
CGCCGGACACGCGCGCGGGCGCTCTGGCTGGATTATCGCCTGGCGCCGGAGTGTCCCTTCCCCGCCGCTGTGGATGATGCGCTGGCGGGCTATCGCTGGCTGCTGGAGCAAGGCGTCGCGCCCCAGCGGATCGTCTTCGCGGGCGATTCGGCGGGCGGCGGACTGGCGCTGGCGACGATGCTGGCGGCGCGCGAGGCCGGGCTGCCGCTGCCAGCGGGCGCCACGCTGCTCTCGCCCTGGACCGATCTGACAGGCGAAAGCTCCAGCGCGAAGAGCCGCGCCGCCGTGGACCCGATGGTGCGCGGCGCGGGCATCGCGGCAGGCGGGCGCGCCTACCTCGCCGGAGCTGACCCGCGCACGCCACTGGCCTCGCCACTCTTCGCCGACCTGCATGGTCTGCCGCCGCTGCTGGTCCACGTCGGCGACGCTGAGACGCTGCTGGACGACTCGCGCTCGCTGGCCCAGCGCGCCCGCGACGCTGGTGTGGAGGTCACACTGCACATCTGGCCGGGCATGTTCCACGTCTTCCCAATCTTCCCCGCGCTGCTACCAGAGGCCCGCGCGGCGGCGGACGAGATGGTCCGCGCGATCATCCAGATGGCGGGGGCGACGGTGTAGCGAGGAGGGGTGGGGATGGGTAAAACCCGTATGGCAAGCGTCCGTGTGTGGGGAAGGTAGCTCTCGGCCATAAATGGCCGAAGCGTGCGCGCGACGGCCTGAAGGCCCGAAGAATGGCCGCACGCTTGCCATGCGGCTCTGGGGCTTCAGCCCCATGTCACGCGCGCCGGCCTTTCCAAGGCCGTGGCTCCGCGCCCCCACACAACCGCCACCTAGGCTACATCTCGCCCATCAGCCCAGGCCGCGAAGACGGCCTTCGTGGCGCGTGCGCCCGTAGACGCGGCTTCAGCCGCCCCTTTCGCGCGCTCTACGCCCGCTCGGTCTCCATGCGCGCGGTTTCGGGCGCGCCCAGGCTCGTCAGCGACGCCGGAAAGCGCAGTTCTGTCACCGTCCAGCGACGGGGCGCGGCATCTGGCGCAGCTTCGGGCGCGGCTTCGGATGGGGCGGGCGGCGCCTCTGGCTCGCGCTCGTCACCGTGCGCGTCGGGGTCGCCCTCCACTATGAACATCGCCGCCTTGCCGCGCAGATCCGAGCTGACCAGCGTGCGCACCAGTTGCAGTCCCAGCCCCTCCGCCGTCTCCAGCGCAAAGCCTTCGGGCAGGCCCACGCCGTCATCCGCCACCCGCACGATGATCTGGTCATCGCGCCTGGCCCCGCTGATGCGTATCTCGCCCCCCGGGCGATGGGCGAAGCCATGCTCGATGGAGTTCGAGATCAGCTCGTTCAGCACGATGGCTAGCGTCGTCGCCTGCTCGCTGGGCAGCAGGTAGGGCGCCGGGCCGACTGAGAAGCGCACCTGCATATCGGGCGAGATGTACGCCCCGCTGAGAACACCGACGATCTTGCGTGCGATCTCGTCCACCGGCGCCATGCCAACCTCGCCGGTGGAGAGCAGGTCGTGGGTCGCCGCGATGCCCTGCATGCGCCGCACCGACTCCGCCAGTCCCGCGCTCACCTCTTCGTTCTTCGTCCGCCGTCGCTGCATATTGAGGATCGCCGCCACCTGCGCCAGATTGTTTTTGACACGGTGGTGCATCTCGCGCAGCAGCGCCTCGCGTTTGCGCAGGCCGTCGCGCGTCTCCTCGAAGAGGTGGGCGTTCTCCATAGCGATGGCGGCGACGTTGGCGAAGGTCATCACGAGCTGGAGCTGCTGTTGGCTCAGCATGTAGCGCTGGTTGCTAAAGACGCAGAGCGAGCCGAGCGGCCCACGCACCGTCATGAGTGGCACGCAGAGGACGGCGTGCTGATCGCCCAGCGCCTCATCGCTTAGCCCGTGGAGGAAGCAGCCATTATCGGAGCGCAGGCAGTCAATCGCGTTGCTCGGCTCGCCCGTCTCGATCACCCGCCCGGCGCAGCACTGCCCCACCAGCACGCTGGCCCGCGAGATGGCGTCGTTCTCGAAGCCATGCGAGGCCACCACGCGCAGCCGCCGCCCGCCAGGCTCCAGCGCGAAGAGCGCCGACCGCTGCGCCCCGCTGAGCAGCACCGCCTTCTCCACGATGATCCGCAGGACGTTATCGAGGACCAGCGAGGAGGCCACCAGCGCCGAGACATTGTGCAGGGTGGCCAGTTCATTCACCTTGCGCCGCAGCTCCTGGTCGGTCGCCTCGTAGAGCCGCGTATTCTCGATGCTCATGGCGAGCAGCCCTGCCATCACCTCCAGGAACGCCACATCCTCGTCGCTAAAGGCGCGCGGCTCGTTCATCTGGACGTTGATAACGCCCTCGAGCTGCTCGACGGTGAAGTAGATGATCGGCATCGAAACCAGCCCGCGCGGCGGCGGAGCGTAGCGCGACGCCTCGGCCCCGTAGCGCTCAGGGGCGCGGGCGAGATCTGTCTCACGCAGCGGACGCCCCTGCGCGGCCACCGTTCCAGTGTAGCCTTGTCCCACCGCCACGCGGTACGGCGGGATGCGCCAGGGTGAGGGGTCGCTGGTCGCGCGCAGCTCCAGCTCCTGGGTGAACTCATCGAAGAGGAAGATGGCGCAGAGGTCAGCGCCCAACGCATCCACGACCGCCTGCGCCGTGACGCGCAGGGTCTGGTCGAGGTCCAGCGCGGAGTTGACGGCGGCGTTGATCTGCTGGAGGGCGCGCAGGTGTGTGAGGTTAGTAGTGGACCGCTCTTCATCGTCTCTGATCGCCATGGCGCGCCTCACAGATCTGGCCATGGGGGCCGCTCCGCCCCCCATACGCAAAACCACTGCGTATTCTAGATAGTATAGCCCAAAACGGCGCCGCCCCGCACGCCCGCGCCCCGCCCCATACTCCTATCCGCATTGCCCACCAGCGCTCGCCAGATTACAATCGCCTTAGCGCCGCGCCATGTGCGCCCGGTCGCGGCGCGGCGCCATTGTGGAGAGGGGTTTGCGCATGGGGACCGCTGGAATGGGAAGCACTGGACGCCATCCTGTCGCCGTAATGGAAGCGCCCGGCTGGGATACTCGCCTCTACGACGGGCTGAACGTGCGGCGCATCGCTCCGGAGGCCCGCGACGCGCTGGCTCGCGCGCTGGGCGCGGTCGGCCTGGAGGCGGAGTTCCTGCTGCTGCTGGTCGAGACCTTCCCCGGCGCCGCGCAGGCCGATCGCCGCCACGGCGACCTCTTCCTGGGGCGCCTCACAGGCGCGCTGGGCCGCCTGGTCGAAGCCGCTGAGACGCTGGAAGTGGCGACGCAAGGCTACCTCACCGCGCTCGAAGCCGCTTACCCCACCCTCCGCGACCTGCCACGCGATGACGTCTGGTGGCCACCATTCAGCGGCTACACCCTGCGCGGCGAGCCGCTGGAGGCGCGGCTGCGGCGCTGCGGGTTCTCCTGGCGTCAGGTGGTCGAGTCGCGCCTACCCGTCCATATGGAGGCGATCCTGGAGCAACTCGCGCTGACCGTCTACGCGCTCTGCACTCTGCCGCCTGCCGGAGTCCAACCCGCCGCGACGCTCTACAGCGGGCTGTATGAGCTGTCCTCCGCGCTGCA
>DASVWQ010000318.1:0-11371 GCA_036393135.1 Ktedonobacterales bacterium | reverse complement strand
CTGGCCTCATGCTACCGAGGGCGGCGCCCAGCCGTCAAGCGCGAGGTCACTCCTCGCCGGGATGGAAGACCGTCGGAGTGTCGTCCTCATACGGCGTCGCCACCCGATAATATGGCGTCGGCGTGGCGCCCATCGCTGGCGTGTGGTAGGGATCGGCGTAGGGCTGGGCAGGCGCGGGCGTGTAGGCGTCCGGCTGCGGTGTTGGCGGATGGGGCATATTTGGCGGAATCGGCGGGGTCGAGGGCAGCGGCGCATAGCCCGCGCCTGAAGCGGGTGGCGTCCCGCCGGGCCGACCGAGTAGCCCCAGCGCACCGCCCAACAGCCCCGCAATGGCCCCCACCACCATCACCACCAGCCCAGCCAGCAGCAGCCGCAGGATCACGACACGCGCCAGCAGCGCTCCCACGCCGCGCCCGCCACGCCGCAGCGGCGCCACCTGCGCGATGGGCGCGAGCAGCGTGAGGATGACGATGCCCAGGCAGACGGCGATAAAGGCGGTGATGAGACCCGCCAGGAAGCCCGACCACACGCCGGAGCGCAGCAGCCCGGCGCGCCGCGTCGCCAGAAAGCCGACCACGACGAAGACGATCACCGCGAGCAGCAGGAAGAGGGTCGGCAGCGGGGTCAGCCGCCCCAGCGCCCGCCCGACCGCGCTGATGGTGAGGATAGGAAGGCTCAGAATGCCGAGCATGACGCCCGCGATCACGCCATTACGTGTCGCGACGCTCGAAGGACGCGCTTGCCACATATTGACAGAACTCCTCGCGCAGGAGACCACTTACACTGTATCCCGCGGGCGCGCCACATGACGCCCGCCCCGATGCCAGTATGCCGCCCGCGCCTTAGCGTGGCCTGAGAGCGCGCCAGAGGTCCGGCCATCCACGCGCTACCCACCGAGCGCGGCTGGCCCCAGCACGATTACCTGCGGCGTGACGCCATCCACCACCAGCAGCAGATGCGAGCTATCCGGCGACCAGGCGGGCGTCTGGACGAAGCCGGTGGTAGGGTCTTCCGAGTTGCTGAACGCATCAGGATTATAGAACTCGCCGCTGGTGAAGGCATGCGTCTGCGTCCCGCTGGCGCAGTCATAGAGCGCCGCCGTGCCGACGCTGTGGTCGAGCGAGATGGTGAGCGCGGCCAGCCGTCGGCCATCGGGCGACCACGCCAGTGACAACTCCTGGCTGCCAGTGGGATCGAGACGCTTCACCGCCGCCGCCAGCCCCCGGTCGTGAAGCGCGGCGGTTGGTAACGGGTCAGGGGCAGCGCCATCGACGCAACCGCTAGACGAAGTGGGACTCTGCGCAGGCGCTTTGGCGAGGGGCGCGAGCAGGCGCGCATTGACGTTGACATCGAGCAGGTAGCGGCCACCGGGCGACCAGACGACGCCCCCCAGCGTCACCATGGCGTAGCGCACGGGCAGCGGCGCGCTGGACTGGCTAGGTTCGCAACTGGGTGTGTTGGCCAGCGTGACGTATCCTGTGCGCCAGAGGCTGAATCCTTCCCCGCCCACGGGGTCGTCCGTCGGCGCCCCTGCGTCGCTGGGGGGCGGAGCGTTCACGCTGTCCGCCAGTGGCTCAGCCGCCACCAGCACACCCCCCGGCAGCCAGCGATAGGCCAGCGCGGGCTGGAGGTAGATCGTGGAGACAGCGCCCGTCGTCAGGTCCCAGCGCACGGTCGGCGCCAGAGTGAAGGCGCTCGCCTGCTGCGGTGGCGGCCCGGGGGTACCTGCGGCGATGGGCGTGTTCGTCAGCACGGTCACATGCCCTGCCTGCGCGCCGGCGATGGTCGCCAGCACGACACCCTCCACCATCATCCGCTCGGAATAGACCGCGAATTGCGCGGCGAGCAGGCGATCATCGGGCGACCAGGCGCTGCTGAAGAAGCTCACGCCGTACTGCGCCGTCGCATTCGTGTCGATGCCGAGGCGGCGCAACGCCAGATCGAGCGGCTCCCCCATGTCGATGGTCGCCGCGCTGGCGCCAGTAGCTGCGTTGAAGATGTAGAGCTTGCTGACCGGCGCGCTGACGCCCGCATTGGCCGAAGCGCAGTCGTAGGACGTCAGCGCGGCGATCTGGCGGCTGTCATGCGACCACGAGAAGCCCGACATGCAGCGAGCCACATCGGGCGAGACGCGCAGCCTGGTGTAGGGGATCGGCGCAGGCCGCGAGGGCGCCGGGCGCGGGATGTGTGGCGCCAGCGTGACGATGACGATAGCGGCCAGCGCGAGCGTCGCGACAGCGCCCATCCAGCGCCAGAGCCGCCGCAGCGCCGGGCCACGCAGCGCGGCAGGGAGCCGCGAGCGCGAGCGGCCATCCGCCGCATCCAGCGGGCTGACGCGCAGGTCGTCCTCGTCGTCGCGCGGGTCGGGGCTGGTGGGCGCGTCCTGTGGCGAATGCTCCGTCACGCGCCGCCCTCCTTCGCTCGTCGATCCGTCGCGCCGCCTCCGCGCGCTCCGCTCAGTGACAATACCGCAAGCGGCGGCTCACACGCCAGCGTCCGCGCCAGCGTCAGGCCAGGCGTCAGGCCAGGCGGCGCGCAGCAGCGCGGGCAGAACCTCACCCGCAGGCGCCTGCGCGGCCCAGTCGGCCTCGCCCGAAAGCTCTGTCTCCTCTGGATTCACCTCGATCAGGTAGGCGCCGACGCGCTGGGCGGTGTAGGGCAGCAGCGCGGCGGGAAAGACCTGCGCCGACGTGCCGACCACCAGGCAGACATCGCAGCCGCCCGCCGCCACATGCGCTCGCTCCCACGGCTCCGGCGGCAGCGGCTCCTCGAACCAGACGATATCGGGACGCAGCGCCGCGCCACAGCGGGGGCAGGGCGGCGGCGCGATCAACTCGCCGCGCTCCAGTCGCGCCAGCGCTTCCGGGTCGTCGTCGTCAGGGTCCCGCCAGGCGACAGGCGTATCCTCCGCCGAGCAGCGGAAGCGGAACAGACTGCCGTGCAACTCGACCATGCTGGCGCTGCCCGCGCGCTTGTGCAGGCCATCCACGTTCTGCGTCGCCAGCATCCACAGCGGCGCGCGCCGCTCCAGCGCAGCCAGCGCCAGATGCGCGGGATTCGGCTGGGCGCGGCGGGCCAGCCGTCGGCGGTGGGTATACCAGCTCCACACCAGCGGCGGATTGCGCCGCCAGGCGGTCGGCGTGGCGAAATCCTGAATCTTGTACTGGCTCCAGAGGCCCGTTCCCGGCGCGCGAAAGGTCGGGATGCCGCTCTCCGCCGAGACGCCCGCGCCCGTCAGCGCGAAGACGCTCTGCGCGGCGCGCAGCCGCTCGACCGCCTCCTGTGGTATGGACAACGTGGACGGCTCATCACTCATGTGCGCAAATACCCCCGAATCATCAGCGCCGCCGTGGCGCCCTCGCCCACCGCGCTGGCCGCCTGCTTTGTGCTGCCCGCGCGCACATCGCCCGCCGCGAAAACGCCCGGCATGCTCGTCTCCAGCATCATGCTGGTCACGAGGAAGCCGCCCGCGTCGCGCGCCATCGTCTCTGGCAGCCATGCGGTGTTCGGCTTCAGCCCAACAAAGACAAAGACGCCTGCCGGATGAAGCTCCTCCTCGGCGCCGGTCTCGCGGTCGCGCACCAGAACGCTCGCCAGATGACCATCGCCGCGGAACTCCACGACCTCAGTATGCGGGCGCACGCTGATGCGCGGGTCCTCGCGCAGCTTGTCCACCACCAGCTTCGAGGCGGTCAGCTCCTCGCCACGCACGAGGATATTGACCGCGCTGGCGAAACGCGCCAGGAAGATACTCTCCTCTCCCGCGCTGTTGCCGCCGCCAATCACCGCGACGGGTTGGCCCTTGTAGAATGGGCCGTCGCAGGTCGCGCAGAAGTGGACACCTGCGCCGATGAAATCTTCCTCGCCCCGCGCGCCGAGCCGCTTGTACCGCGAGCCGCTGGCGATCAGGACAGCCCGCGCGCCATATTCGCGGCCATCGGCGGTCGAGACATAGCGCGACTCACCCTCCGCGCGCAGCCCCGTCACCGCCTGCGCCTGCAACAGCTCCACGCCGAAGCGCCGCGCCTGCTGGGCCAGCCGGTCGGCGAAATCGGCGCCGGAGACGCCCTCCGGGAAACCGGGGAAGTTGTCGAGGCGCTCGGTCACGCCCGCCTGCCCGCCCAGCGCGCTCTGCTCGATCACTAGCGTCTCGATGCCCTCGCGCGCGGCATAGAGCGCCGCCGTCAACCCGGCTGGCCCGCCGCCAACGACGATCAGGTCGTAGTAGCGCATCTTCGCCTCAGTGGGCAGGCCCAGTTTGGCCGCCAGTTCGGCGTTGGTTGGCTCGACCAGCATCCCGCCATCGGGAAAGAGGATTGTCGGGATGATGCGCTTGCCGCCGTTCAGTCGCTCCACCAGCGCTTGTCCCTCGGCGTCCTGCTCGATGTCCACCCAGTGATAATGAATCCGCTGCTCGCCGAGAAACTTCTTGGCGCGGCGGCAATCTGAACACCACGGCGCGCCATAGACGGTAATCTGCGCCTCATCCGCCATCTGTTGGCCTCCTGTACACTCTGCCCATTCCTCCTGACACGGGATCGTCGGGGAGCGGGCCGACGCGACGCGCCCACCGCCCCCTTGCGGATAGACTCGCGCGCCAGCGGAATGTTACACGGGCGAGCGCGGGCGCACACGCAGTATACCTTGCCAGACAGCCGCGAGCGCGGGCGCGGCCACGCGAAAGCGGCGCGCGTCCCTGCCGCCAGGAACACGCGCCGCCACTATCCAGCGCGTCATCTACGCGCCGCCCGACGCCGCCTACGCCGTGCGCAGCGAGGTCAGCGTGTCGTCGATCTCGCCCCAGACCCGCTGGCGCCGCGCCTCGAAGAGCCACGGACGCGGGGTGGGCTGCGGCGCTTCGCCCTGCGACTCCAGCCAGGCTCGCAGCGCCTCTTCCCACAGCTCGGCGCGACTGCGGCCCAGGTTGCGCGCCGTCTGCTCGGCCCGCTCGATCAGCGCGCCGATCTCGCCAAAGTCCGCGCGGCGCGTCGGCTCGCCAGCCTCAGCCGGAGCCAGCGCCTGCGCCTCCACATACGCTGCGTAGACCGCCGCATCCGAGACACGCGCGGCGGGCGTGTCGAACGCCCAACCGATCTGCCCGCTCATCGCCACCGCGCTCCCCAGCTCCCGCGCGGGCGCCGCCTGGCCGCGCGTCGGCTGCGCGCTCAGGTACGCCTGATGCGCCGCCGCGACCGCATTCGCCACGCGCGGGCGTGTCCGCGTGCGGCGTGCGCCAAATAGCCAGCCCATAGTCCTGCCCTCCAGCTTGCCCGACTTGCCTGAAGCCATCACCTGTGTCGCCATCTCAACATCTCCGCTACAAGACATCCTGGCAGAGGAAACGACGTCCGCCACCCTCCGCCGTGTGTTCTATCGTCTCGCCCACCCGACAAACGCCTACGCATCCGACCCTACAATCGCCTGCGCGCCCTGACCAATTCAGTCCTCAGCGCGCTCCACACTCCCTATCTTGCTGTTCCAGTATAGCGAACATTTGTTCTATTTTCTAGAACGTTCACCCAATTGGCGCGGTCACACACACGCGAGACTGCTGGGGGAGATGTCGGCGGTTGGCGGAAAACGGAAAACGCCCTGCTGCTATCGGAAAAGCCGATAGTGGCTATGCGCCGCGCGGGCTGGATTCTCGCGGCGCGACGCTCTACACTCAGCGTGCGGAGGCCGCGATGGCGCGACGCCGCCAGATGACGCCAGACGCAGCGAGACGGAGGAGCGAGCGATGCGCGATGAGCCAACAACCCAGGCGCCGGTGATCCTGGGTTTCGACCATATGCAACTGACGATGCCGCGCGGCGCGGAGGAGCAGGCCCGCGCGTTCTACGGCGCGACGCTGGGGCTGACCGAGATCCCGAAGCCCACCGCGCTGGCTGGTCGCGGCGGCGTCTGGTTCCGCTGCGGCGACCGCGAGCTACACCTGGGCGTGGAGGACGACTTCCGCCCGCAGCGCAAGGGGCATCCAGCCTTCCGCGTGAGCGACCTGGCGGGGGTGCGAGCGCGGCTGGCGGCGGCGGGCGCGCCCATCGCCGAGGATGTCGCGCTGCCGGGGCGCGACCGCTTCGAGACGCGCGACCCCTTCGGCAATCGGCTGGAGTTCCAGCAGCTTCATGCGGGCGGCGCGGATGAGGCGGTGGCGCATGCGCTGGTGGCGGCGACCTTCGCGCCCAACGCCGAGGCCTACGTCACCAGTGAGTCGCACGCGGGCGGCGCCGACCTGGCGCGGCTGGTGGAGCTGGCGGCGCCACAGCCCACCGACCACGCGCTGGATGTCTCGACGGGCGGCGGGCATACTGCGCTGGCGCTGGCGCCGCATGTCGCGCGGGTGGTGGCGAGCGACCTAACCCCGCGCATGCTGGCGGCGGCCCGCGCGCACCTGACCGCCCAGGGCGCGGCGAACGTGGACTATGTGATCGCCGACGCCGAGCGGCTGCCTTTCCTCGACGCCAGCTTCGACCTCGTGACGGTGCGCATTGCCCCGCACCACTATCCCGACGCCGGGCGCGCGGTTCGCGAGATGGCGCGGGTGACGCGCTCCAGCGGGCGAGTGGTCATCATCGACAACATCGCCCCAGCCGACCCGACGCTCGACGCCCTGCTGAACGACTGGGAGCGGCGCCGCGACCCCAGTCATGTCCGCTCGCACACGCTGGCCGAGTGGCGCGCGTTCCTCGCCGACGCGGGCCTGCGCCTGTCCCACGAGGAGGTTGGAGGCAAGACGATTCCCTTCGCGCCGTGGGCCGCGCGCACCCAGATGCTCGCCGAAGCCGCCGCCGCGCTGGAGGCCGACATGCTGGCCGCGCCCGCCGACGCGCAGGCCCACTTCGTCATCACCCGCGACGCCGACGGCCGCCTGCTAAGCTGGACGATGGAGTACGCGCTCTTCCGCGCCGAGCGGGATGCGTAGACAAAATGACGCTCCAGCGCCTGTGACTGCCAGAGCCCTTATAATCAGCGGTGATGGCAGTTACAGGCAATATATCTAACGATATATGTTAGAATATTGTTAATTTTGTGGCATATATCTTGACACAAAAATATGACATTTCATATAATCCTGGTGTGAGGCGCAAAGGGCGCCAAAACACCACATCCGAGGCGCGACGTTTCATCGGTTGAGCGCCACATCGCAGAAAAGGAGGCGTATGCGTATGTCTTCGTTGACGCGCTGGGATCCCATCCGTGATATGACCAGCCTTCGAGACGCAATGGATCAGTTGATGGAGCGCGCTGTGCTGCGCCCAGGGTTCATTGGCGGGCTTGGCGGCGTTGCGGGTTCACCTTTTGGGCTGATGAACGTCTTTGAGTCAGGCAACCGCTACATCTGCCAGGTATTGCTGCCGGGCGTGGTGAGCAACGATATCGACCTCACCGTGCGGCAAAACACGCTGACGCTCAAGGCGAAGCTCTCTGATCAAACCTTGGAAGAGACACAGAAGGGGGCGACCTATCTGCTCCGTGAGTTCGGCGCGGGCGAGTTCACCCGCTCGATTAGCTTCCCGAAGGACGTGGACGGCGAAGCGGTGCAGGCGCAACTGGAGCAGGGTGTGCTCACCATCGCCATTCCGATCGCGGAGCATGCGCAGCCACGCCGCATCCAGGTCACACAGGCCGGCGCCAACGCCCAGCAGCGGCTCGACGCCTCAGCGCCATCGCAGATCGTTGATGAGCGGAGCGAGCAGTCGGTAGAGAGTCACTAACCGCTCGCTGAGACCGAACACTTCATCTGGCGCCCGCCCGGCTATCGGACGAGCGCCATCGCGCATTTTGCGCACGCCATGACACACAGGAGGACGAGCGATGCCGCGAACACGTACAAGGGCCCGGAGCGCTGGCGCAGCCCGTCCACCATTGCCTGACGCGGACTTTCCCAAATACTCGATCGCGATCGCGTCCGATCTCTCCGGGGTGCCACAGCAGCAATTGCGGCGCATGGAGGAAAGTGGGCTGGTCAGCCCTGCGCGCACGGAAGGCAAGACGCGCCGCTACTCCGACAATGACCTCGCCGACATTGCCGCCGTTAGCGATCTCAACGACGAAGGTGTCAACATGCCAGGCATTCGCTATATCTTTCAGCTACGCGAGGAAATAGCGGCGCTGCGCGCTGAGGTCGCCGACCTGCGAGAGCGGCTCGAACAGGCGGAAAAGCGGAAATAGCAATTATCCGCATCTGGCGCGATCTGATGCGTCAGTGACGCTTGGCTGCGCCCACTGAAACACTCGTGGCTCCGCCAGCATCCCTATAGCATATAGTGAACATCACCGCTATACTGGCCGCACGTCTGCGCTGCGGCAGGCGACGTGTGAACGGGAGAGAAGGGCTGATGACTTCGCGGCTGCGCGTGTTGCTGGCGGCGCTCGCCAATACCAAGGCGTACCGGCGCGCCGGGCGCCTCTCCGTGATCCTGCTCGTCAGTGCGCTCATCGTCATGATTGCGCTCTATGCAGGCGCAGCCTGGGCGCTCTGGCTCTACTGGCCAACCCTGCTCCTCATCAGCGCGACATTCACAGCCGATCCCCTCACACTCTGGATACTCCTTGGCAACCTGCTCAACTTCGCCCGCGTCCCGCTCGATTTAGCCAGGCTGGAGCGCCACTATAGCGTCGAGCCGTTCACCCTCGCGCTGGCGCTCAGACAGGCGCTGGCGGCGGGTGATCCCGCGCTCGCCGCCCTGGCCGATGATGCGATGGCGCCGGACGCGGCAGCAGAGAGCGAGCGACCCCTCTTCGCCAGCGCGACACTCGGCGCCGATATGCTAGTAGTCGCTGTTCCCGCACCGCTCATCACCTCGCTGGTTGGGCCTGTCGTCCTCGACATTTTCGCGGCGCTGTGCCTTCTCATGGCGGGCGGTGGGCTGCTGCTCGCCCCAGCCATCCTGAACCTGCCACTCGGCCAGGTCTTCACCACGCGAACCGGCGAAATCTATCTCGTGGCGGTCTGCGGCGGCATGCTATTTCTCGCGCTCCTGCTGCTCCTGCAAGCGCGCAGGCTGGGCCGACGCCGACGGCTTCAGCGGCAGGGTATGGCGATCGCGCTGGATGACGTAGGGCTGAGCTTCCACCACCCCGTCTGGCGGAAGCGTCCGCGCCAGATCGCCTGGGCTGACGCGCGCGGGCTAGGGCGCTACACCTACAAGGACACCCACACACGCGAACGCAGCGTCTACCTGCTGGAGAGCGAGCGCGAGACGCTGCTGTGGGAGGAGCCGCCCACCGAGCGCTACTCCGCACAGCCCGACCGCGAGGCCATCGTCGCGCGCCAGCTCGCCTCCTGGCGGTTGGTCGCGGAGATTACCCGGCGGACCAGGCTGCCGATCCGCAACATCTCCGCGACGCTGGCGGCGCTGGGGGGCGTCGGCGCCACCCACACATCCACTACCAGCGCCTTCCTCGCGGAAGCCTACGACGTCGCGCTCGAGGCGAAAGATGTTGCATTGGCGACCGCGCTCTGGCGGGTACGGCGGCCACACCAGCGCAAGCTGCCACGCGCGCTGCGCAAGCTAGCCGCCGCAGCGCCGCATCCCATCGGCGACCCGCTTGCCACGCCCAATGCCCTCACCACGCCCGCCAGCTCGCCGCACATGGAACGCTTCCGCGCGCGGGCGAGCGCCTTCCTGGAGTCGCACATCAAGAAGCAGGCGGAGACACTGCGTGTAGCGCGGGCGCTCATCCCCTACTATCCCACCGAGGATGCGTCAGCCACGCCCGAAAGCTTCCGGCGATTCCTGCGCCGCGAGCGGCGACGGCGCGCGCTGGGGCGGAATCTCGGCTGGTCATTTGCGCTGACGTTGCTCGTCTTGCTCGCCGGTTCGGGCGCCTTCTGGTATGGCGAGCGCGACATCTCCAATCTGCTCGCCACACTGCCCCAGCAAACGGCGGCGCAGAGACCGCTCTACTACGCCCCACTTGCCACGCCACAGGCCGACTGGATGACGCAGAAGTCCACGAAGGACGACCCCTCCGCCGCCGCGTTCGTTCACGGCGGCTACCAGATTTCGTCCGCCGATCCCAACTCCTCCGCCATCTTCTGGATACCGCGCGATCAGGAAGGCGATGTCGCGCTCGCCGTTACCGAGACCATCCACGGCCCCGCCACGCAGGACAACTATGCGTCGGGCGGTATCGTGTTTGATGTGACGGGCGATGGCTACGCTTTCTCCACATTTGGGGTGGATGAGCAGGGGGATTGGTATCTCGCACGCTATGACTCGTTCGTCAACTTCAATGACCCCTGGTCCTATGTCGACACAGGCTCGGACCCGGCCATCCATACCGGCGACAACGCGGTGAACCACCTGCTGATCGTGCGCCACGGCCCGCTCTACCTGCTCTATGTCAACAGCGCGCTGGTGGACCGCTACTATGACAGCGATCACGCGCTACCGCCGGGCGGCGATATTGGCGTCTACATTGACAGTGGCGACATCACCGCCAGCTTTAACGATTTCGCGGTCTACGCCGTGCCGCCACGCCTCGCGAGCATCCCCGTGCGGCCCGATCTGCCCGGCTGGCTCACATTCTGACGTCGGCGTGAGCCTGCGTGAAGCGCCGCCGTCAGCGCGGGCGACAAATGCGATAGAATGGGCATACGACATACGACAGCATCAGGAGAGCGCGCCTGGGCAGGAGGCGAGAATGGCGAAAGAAGTCTTTCCAGGTATCACGATTGACCCACAACTCGTCCACGGGCGGCCAGTGATCGCCAATACGCGCGTGCCTGTCGAGGTCATTGTGGGTGAACTGGCGGGCGGATCATCGTTCGCGGATGTCATGCAAGATTACCACCTGACGGACGAGCAGATTCGCGCCGCGCTTGCCTACGCCGCCCACCTGGGGCTGCTAACGGATTCCTGCAAATAGGTGCGCCAAGGCCTCCTCTCTACTCGTGTTAGTGCCAGGTTGGTGTCTTACGCATTCTAGTCTATTGAGGCGCAGCACCGGATGGCAATGAGATCGCCGTGCCGCCGTAGAGGACGAAGCCGAGACGCGCGAGCGGTCGCAGGCAGGGCCACAGGCGCCGCTGGGCGTCAGGCAGGACGTCGAAGCGTGGGGCAAAGCGAGCCATCAGGGGAAGCTCCGTGCGGGCAGCGGTGGGATAGGCGCGTCCGCCAGGAGCGGAACGAGGCCGAGGCGATAGTGCCAGTACGCCCACGAACGCGCGTTGAACTGGCCCGCCTCGGCGCGGCGCACGACCTCGCGCAGCGCTTCGACGCCGAATGCCTCGATCAGCGCCACCACATCATCGTAATCGCCGATGTTCATCACCTGGGCGATGATGCGGTTGGGGTAGCGCAGCGCGTCTGGCGCCGATTTCCACCAGATGTAGCGCTCGGCCCAGCGCGCAAGCAGCTCCTCACGC
>DASVWQ010000317.1:0-3417 GCA_036393135.1 Ktedonobacterales bacterium | reverse complement strand
GCGGGGCGACGCGGGGCAGCGCGGCCACCAACGCCTCGTCATCGTCGGCGCCGACGCGGTTGAAGCGCTCGAAGCCGCACTTCACGCAGTGGTGGACGATGACTTCCTCGCCGTTGGGGCGCTCGAAGACGCCGACTGGCTCCATCATCCCCTTGCAGGGGCTGGCGCGGTCGCCGGAACGCTCGGCGTCCACATGCCGCGAATAGAGGCAGAAGGGGCAGTGGTTGCGGTTGCGCCCGCCGCTGGGCAGCGCGCCGACGAAGCGCCCGCAGTGGCCGCAGGTGAAAGCGTCGGCGGGCTGGGGTCGGGGCGCCGCGCCGCGCTGGTCGCGCTGGTCGCGCCCGCTGTCGTCGCCGCGCCGCCGCTGGCCTCCCACGCCGGGCCGCTCTCGTCGCGCCATGCCGCCATCGCTCCTCGCCGGTCGCCATCGCCCGCCATCCCATGCGCGGCGGGCCTCAGGGCATCGTATCGCTGACGGCGCGGGCGCGTCAAGGCATGTCCGGCGGTGGCCGTTCACCGACACGTGCGGTATAATGCGAAATTGGACTGTCTCTATCGGCTATTGGGGGATGATGGCGCTGCCACCGAGCAGCCCAGGCGGGAAAGGTACAGGCGAGTGAACGCATACGAACAACTGGTGGCGATTCGCGAACGGCTCGAGCTCAACGGCGCCAGCGAGGATAGCGTCGCACTTGTAGAGAAGTTCATCACGCGCGCAGAGCCAGAGCGCGAGAGCGATATGTCCGTCACGCAGGTCATGATGATCCGCCACCTGCTGCGCCAGCGCGAGGCGCTGGACAGCCATGCGATCTACGATGACTTGCAGGAGTTGATGAGCGAGATCGAGGCGCGGCGCAACGCCCGCAACGACGACGCGGTGCGCCCGGCGTGGGAAGAGGAGAAGCAGCCTCGCCCCAAGAGCTACTACAAGGCGCTCAAATCGCGCGATGGTCAGCCGCCAAGCAAATAGCCAGACATGGAGCCAGACGCAACCAATAGCCGAATCGGGCGCCGGATAGCTGAATATCCCCTGAGAGCCGCCGCTGGCCACTGGCTGGCGCGGCTCTTGCGTTGTGATGGGGCGCCACCCGAACGCGAGTGTGACGTATATCATATGAGCGGCCCATGCGCCGCCCGCCAGCCAGGTGGCTGGTTGCGTGGCGTAACACTGGCCCCGGCGTCATACCATGACAGCGCGTGCGGCCTCAGGAGCGAACAGAGATGACAGGCGCGAGTCGGCCAAGCTGGTACAAGCCAGATGTTGGCCTGTCCATGCGTATCGTGTTGACGATCTTCCTGCTCGGCGCGGTCTACGTCGTCTTCGGCGTCGCGCTGAGCCTTCTCAAGGTGCCGATCTACCTGCTCGTCACCGTCGCCGTGGTGATCGCGTTCGTGCAGTTCTTCTTCGCGGACAAGATCGCGTTGATGGCCATGCGCGCGCACGAGGTCTCGGAGGCCGAGCAACCGCAGCTCCACGAGATCATCGGGCGGCTAGCGGCGCAGGCTAACCTGCCCAAGCCGCGTGTCGCCATCGTGGATACCAGCGTGCCAAACGCCTTCGCCACCGGGCGCAGCAAGAACAACGCCGTCGTCGCCGTGACGACTGGCATCATGAACAAGCTCCAACCGCAAGAGCTGGAGGCAGTGCTGGCCCACGAACTCACCCACATCATCAACCGCGACATGTTGGTGATGACCGTCGCTGCCTTCCTGTCGATCGTGGCGGGGCTGATCGTGCGCAACTTCTTCTGGTTCGGCGGCGGCGGCTTTGGCCGTCGGCGCGACGACAACGGCGGCGCGGCCATCGCGCTGATCTTTCTCGTCTCGCTCGCCGTCTACGCCATCAGCTTCCTGCTGATCCGCGCGCTCTCGCGCTACCGCGAGTTGGCGGCTGACCGTGGCTCGGCGCTGATCACCGGCAATCCGTCGCATCTGGCCTCGGCGCTGCTGCATATCAGCGACGACATGCAGCGCATTCCCGACAAGGATATCCGCGAGGCGCAGACGGTGAACGCGCTGTGGATCGTGCCAGCTTTCAAGGGCAATAGCCTGATGACGCTGCTCTCGACCCACCCCTCGACCGAGGAGCGGGTGCGCCGCCTGCAAGCGATGCAGACGCAGATGGAGCAGAGCCAGCGCTTCTAGACGCTAGCCGTTGAACAGCATGAAGGAGTCGGGATTCCGTGGGATTCTTTGACGCGATCTTCGGACGCCAGAAGCCGGTTCCCGCCGGAGACGACAAGATCTTCGCGATGTCCACCGCGCAGATCACGTTGCAGACAGAGCAGAACCTCATCCCGACTGGCTCGGCGGCGATGGGCTTCAAGGGGCTGGAATCCGGCCCTTTCGCCGCCATCCAGCAGGAGCTGGAACAACTGTTGGCGCTGGCCGGGCGCGACGACAACCTGGCGGTCAAGCCCTTCACCGACGACCTCGGCTATCGCTGGTTCGTCTTTAGTGGCACAGACTTCCAGGCGCTGGTGACGGCGGTGCATATGGCCAGTTCGACGTTGCTCGACCGGGGCTATGGCAGTCAGCTCCTCTTCGCCATCTTCGCCTTCAAGCGGGAGACTGGCCAGGAGATGTACTGGATCTACAATTACAAGCGCAGCACGTTTTATCCCTTCGTGCCGACCCGCGACGCGAAGGACCCCGCCCGCAGCCGCGACAATCCCGCGGAGCTGCGCCTGGCCGCCGCGATGGGTAAGGAGATGCCCATCGAGAGCGAGCTGGATCGCTGGTTCGCGGTCTGGAATCCGCCACTGTAGGGCGCTGGCTGGTTGGAGCGTCGCGCTACGCCATATAATTCCGCCGAGATTGGTTGGCGCCTCACATCTGTGGGGCGGCGAAGGAGGTAACGGTGATGGCGGCGCGCTATGCGGTTGGCGTGGACATTGGCGGCACGAAGATGTACGCCGGGGTGATCGATCTGGAGTCGGGCAAGGTCGTCGGCTCCCAGCGAAAGCGCACCCATCCAGAGCGCGGGCGCGACTTCTTCGTCAAGCGGCTAACGGATGTGGTGGCGGCGGCGATAGACACGGCCAGCCTGCCCAGGTCCGCCGAGCTGCTCGGCATTGGCGTTGGTATCGCCGGGCAGGTGGACCGCGCGAAGGGCGTGCTGCTGATGGGGCCGAATCTCGGCCAGGGCCTCGACAACCTCTCGATCCGCGATGTCCTCGACGAGCGCTTCAAGCTGCCCATCTACCTCGGCAACGATGTCGAGGTGGCCACCTACGGTGAGCATCACTACGGCGCCGGACGCGATTGCGACGACTTCGTGTGCATCTTCGTCGGCACGGGCATCGGCGCGGGCATCATCCAGGGCGGTGTCATGCGGCGCGGCGTGACGGGGACGGCGGGCGAGATCGGCCACACCATCGTGCAGTATGAGGGGCGGCTCTGCGGCTGCGGCGGGCG
>DASVWQ010000316.1:0-4659 GCA_036393135.1 Ktedonobacterales bacterium | reverse complement strand
TGGCGAAGCCGCGACTCTGAACGAGCGCCTGGAATGCGCGCTCCTCGCCGTAGCGGTCGAGACAGAGGTAGTTGCCCATCCCCTTGACCAGCGCCGCGCTGAAGTCCTGGATGTGGCGCTGGGTGAACGGGATGTCCTTGTAGAAGAGCTGCTCCTGGAGGGCCTTGTTGGCGGTGCTGAGCAGGCCGACCTTGCCAGAGCGGACGATGGGCAGCAGATAGGCCAGGCTCTTGCCGGTTCCGGTGGAGGCCTCGACGGTCAGGTGCTTACCGCTCTCCAGCGCCTGAGCCACCTTGCGCGCCATGCTGATCTGTGGCTCGCGCTCTTCATAGCCTTGCAGCGCCCGCGAGAGCGCGCCGCCTGCTCGCAGGTCAGCCTCCACGCGGTCGGCCAGCGAGCGGTCGTCGGCGAGGTAAGCGGGCGGGTCGTCGGATTGCCAGTCTGGGATGTCTTCCCACGGCTCGTGGCCAGGCAGCGGCGCGTCATCATCGGGTGGCGGCGTATCGAAGTCGTCGCCGCTGGCGTCAGAGGTGAATGCTGGCGTGTCCTGGGGCGCGGTCCGCTTCGCGGTGGCTTTCCTCACTCGTTTCGCCATGCGTGCGGCGCCTTCCCCCATCAACTCGCCGACCCCATCCGCGCTGGGTGTCGCGGGGATAGTGTATCACGGCAGAAGGCTGGTCGCCGTTGCGCGGAAGTAGAGCGGGCGCGCTAGCCGCGCGCCTTCGCCTTGAGCGCGGCGAACTCCGTGGCGAACCGCGCGGCGTCGGCAGGCGCGAAGGAGGCCAGCGCGGGAACATTGCGCCCATTCTCGACAATGCTGATGGTCTCGAAGCTTGGGCGCTGACGGCGGAGATAGGTGAAGACCAGCCTGCCAGCGCGATCTTCGACCGAGGCGATGTCGTAGAGCGGGTACTCGATGGTCGAGGAGATGAGCTTGTTGACGGCGCCCGTGATGGCCCGCACGAACTTCCCCGCCAGCCCCGGCGACTGTATGTCCTGGTCGTTGGCCATCTCGTCGCGCGCTTCTTTGAGGACGGCGTCGGAGAGCTTCATTCGCACGGTGTCCTCGGTCAGAATGAGCTCGACGGCGTTTTCAAGCGAGGTGATGGTGAGAATCGGATTGCTCATGGTTCGCTCCTTGCCGGGCGCCCCGCTGACGGGCGCTGCGATACGCTGGCTGCGATAACCCACCGCCATGATACGATATGTGGACGCCGGGCGCCTGCCTCAGGTTGCCGGGGCATGGCGCGGGGGAGTATAGTCGGAAGCGCGAGCCGCTCACGCTCGCGCCGCGGCGCTCTCACTTGTCCGCGGGTAGTCGTTCGGAGGACAGTGACGTGCTTTCTGCCTTGATTGGCATTCACAGTTTCCTGGTCTGGATCGTGCTGCTGGCGGGCGCCGTGACGCTGGTCTGCGGCATCGTTCTGCTGGTGATGCGGCGCGGCGTGGCCGATGACGAGACCCCGCCGAACCCGAATGCGCCGATGGTGAAGACGCTCTTCCAGCGGCTGCTGATTGCCACGGCGGCGATTGGCGCGCTCGAGGCGCTCGTCGGCGGGCTGCTCTTCTTCTCCGGCGCGCGACCGGGCGACCAGTTGCACCTCGTCTACGGTGGCATCGTCCTGCTGATTATCCCCATCGCCTATGTCTACAGCGATCAGAAGCGAACACGGCGCGACATCATCATCATGGTGGTCGCGGCGGTGCTGCTGATTGGCGCGGGGGTGCGCGCGCTGATGACTGGCGCGCCCATGTAGGCCGGGCGATCTGGCCCATCGCCACGTCGCACTGATGACGTAAGGCGCTCCCGACCCGCGATGTGGTCAGGGGCGCCTCGTCGCATGCGGGGCTGGCTCAGGCTCCCGCCTTGGAGCCGCGCATAGCGTTCGCGCTGAGCAGTGAGGACGTGAATGAGAAGGTCGTGCGGCGCTTCTCGCGGTGGCGTGTCTGGGCGTAGCCGATCAGCGTCGTCAGCAATTCGGGGAAGGGCAGCCCGCTCGGCTCCCAGAGGTAGAAGGCCAGCGAGCCGGGTAGCGTGTTGATCTCGTTAACGTAGAAGGTGTCGTCGGCGGGGCGCGCGAGGAAGTCCACCCGCGCCACGCCCGCCGCGCCAATCGCGCGGAACGCCTCGACCGCCCGCGCCTGGATGCCTGCCGTTAGCTCCGCGCTGATGTCGGCGGGGATGATGCGCTGCGCGCCCTTCATGCCGTCGCTCTTGCCGCCCGCAAGATATTTCTTCTCGTAGCTGAGCGTACCCGCGCTGACCGGACGCTCGCACGTGGAGGCCCGCGCCTCGTCGCCCATCCCCAACACCGCGCAGTTGATCTCGACGATGTTCTGCTGGGTCGGCTCGACCATCACGCGGCTGTCGTAGGTGGCGGCGAGGTCGATGGCGAAGCGCAGCGCGACGCGATCCTCGGCGTTCGAGACGGCGATGCTGGAGCCGAGCGAGACGGGCTTGACGAAGACGGGATACGGGAACAGCGCCTCGATCTCCTCGACCACCGCGTCTGGCTCGCGCTGCCAGCGCGCCCGGCTCAGCGAGTAGTCTGGCAGCACTGGCACGCCCGCCGCACGCAGCGCCACCTTGGTCATCAGCTTGTCCATGCCAATCGCGGCGGCCTCGACGCCGCAGCCAACATACGGCAGGTCGGCCAACTCCAGCAGCCCTTGCAGCGTGCCGTCCTCGCCATGCGTGCCGTGCAGCAGCGGGAAAGCGACATCCAGCGGCTCAACGCCAACCTCTGGCGTGGCGCGACCGCCGAAGATGCCCTTGCGCTCTGGCGCGCGGCGCGGCAGCAGGCCCGGCTGGGTGGCGTCGGCGCTGAAGAGGACTGGCTCGGCGAGCCGCTGGAGGGCGTCCAGATCGCTGAAGTTCTTCAGATCGAGCAGCGCGTCGCCGGTGAACCACTGGCCGGACTTCGCGATGTAGATGGGAATGGGGGTGTATTTGTCGCGCGGCAATGCCGCTATCGCCTGGTGCGCGGTGAGGACGGAGACTTCATGCTCGACCGAGCGGCCACCAAAGATCATGCCGACGCGCAGCGGGGACATCACTCACTCCTTGGGCTGTAGCGGAAGAACGACCAGTGAGCCAGCCTGAAGGGCGCCCGGTCGTGAACGTGCTGGGTTGTGTTGGGTGGCGCCACGCGGCGCGCCCCCATCGTAGCCCTCGCGCCGCAAAATCGCAAACCCCGTGGGCCTTTTGCGGCGCACGCCAGCGCGGCGACTTCACGCTGGCGGCTGGCTTGTGATATAGTCGCCACGATTCAGGCGAGTCGCCCGGCGGACGGCGACGCAGCGGAGGGGACAGGCCATGCCACGCGACATCGAGAACATGCCGTTCGAGCGTCCCGCAGCCTTCCGGGAGCATGCGGGTGAGCCGGGGCCAGCCCACGACAGCTCGCTGCGGCTGGAGAACATGCTGCTGGAGGAGTTCAACTACGCTGGCGTGACGGCGTATCAGGCGAACGAAGACCGCGCGCGGATGTTCAACCTGTACCTGCTGCTGATCGGCGTGCTAGGCTCGGCGCTGGCCGCCATCTATCAGATTGGCGGTGGGTTGAAGGCGTTCGCGGGCGAGCTGGCCATCGCGCTGCTGCTGGTGGCGGGGCTGATGGGCGTCGCGTTCTTCATGAAGCTGGTGCGTCTGCGGCAGGCCTGGCGCGAGAGCGTGCTGGCGATGTCGCTGGTCAAGGAATACTACATCCGCGAGTTCAACGACTCCGCGCCGCACGCTGTCCATGCCTTCTACTGGCGTCTGAAGACGCTACCCACTGGCGAGAAGATGACCAGCACGACGGCGGTGGTCTGCGCGACGGTGGCGTCGCTCGGCTCGCTTTGCATTATGGGCGCGGTGGTCGTGATGGGCCTCCAGTGGCTGCCAGGCGCGCTGAGGCCGAGCGAAGCGGCGTCGGCGGTGGCGCTGGCGTGGCTGTTCGGGGCCATCGTCCTGATCGCCACGCTCATTGGCTTCACGGTGTTCTATCGCCGCGCGCTGAGCCGCAGTCGTGAGGCGGCGCAGACCCTCCGCGCAGCCTGGCGCGCCCAACTCCCCGCGCGCGAGATCTGGGACGGGCTGAAACTTACTCCGAAGCAGTGTGATGCGACTCTGGCACGACTGCGTGATGCTGGCGAAAAGGACTTGGTGGCCGCGCTCAACGCGAAGTAGCGGCGCGCGACAGAGGACAGAAGGTGTGGGCGATGGCGGCAGGCGCGGCGCTGGACCCTCCGCTGGCAGTGACGCGGACGCCGGTCTTCCGTGGCTATGCGCTGGTGGTGTTCGCGTGCGCCTGGCTGCTGGGTGACTGGCTCAGCGGGCAGGGCGCGCTGGCGCTGGTCCCGCCGCTGGTATGGCTGGGGCTGGCGGGCGCCGGGCTGGCGCTGAGTGGCGGCGCGACGTTGGGCGAGCGGCGGCTGACGGCGGAGCGAGCGCGACGAGTGGCGCGCATCCTCATCGCGGCAGGGGCGCTGCTGCTCTGGGTGGGGCTGGGCGCGGCGCGGGCGGCATGGAGCAGCCCCGCGCGCGACCCGCAGAACGTGGCGCGACTGGCGAGCGGCGCGCAGGCTGAGGTGGTCGGGCTGGTGGTCGCGGAGCCGGACGAGCGCGACGGCTACCGGCTGCTGACGGTGCAGGTGAGCCAGGTCACGCTGGCGGGC
>DASVWQ010000315.1:0-2469 GCA_036393135.1 Ktedonobacterales bacterium | reverse complement strand
GGTGTTGCGGTACTTCTCGTAGGTTCCCTGCATCGCCTCGAAGGCCTCGCGCCGCACATCGCGGTTGTGGTTTTCGAGGAAGCTGGAGCCGTAGTTGCCCTTGGTGAGCTGGACCTCGGCGCCATGCTCGTCGTGGACCAGCGGTAGCTTGAGGTCAGCGTTGTTCAGCATCTCGAAGATGCGCTCTGGCGCCGAGCCAATCTCGCCCGCCTGCGCCAGCATGCTCTCCATCTCGGCGCTGAGGACATGCGGGCGCTTGCGGGTGATCTCGTCAAGCTGGTGGCGATAGAGCGCCAGCCCCGGCTCGCTGAGCAGGAACGTGTCGAGCCTCTCCTGTGGGATCGCCAGAATCTCCGGCGTGAAGTAGGCGGTGGCGGCGCTAAAGTCGGTATCCAGCGTCGTCGCGCGGTCGGCGAGCGCCTGGTAGACGCTGTTCGCGCTGTCCTCGTGCAGGCGCATATGCGCGTAGACGAGCAGCCTGCCCAGCGCTTCGCTCGCCTGGTCGCGGGTGGTCAGCGCCTCCAGCAGCGCTACCGCCGATGCGCCCAGTCGGCCAGCGAATCCGGCGACGCCCGGCAGCAGCCCGGAAACGCGCGCGAACTCCGCCTCCCATGCCGCATCGGTGGGAAAGATGGCGCTCAGATCCCAGGTCATCTCGACGGGTATCTCTGCGCGCTTGGGTAGTCCTTGCGCGGTCGTCATAGTGGCTCCTGTCTGGTGTACGATGTACAGGCGACGCGGCGCTGGTTTGGAGCGCTCGCGCGGTAGCAGTGTATAACACGCGGGCGCCGCTGGGGCAGGGAGCGAAAAGAAGATGCCAACGCCACCACCGGACGCCGCGCGCGAGGCGATGCTGGCGGCGCCGCCACTGCCGCGCGCGTTCTATGATCGCCCGACGCTGGCGGTGGCGCGCGACCTGCTCGGCAAGCTGCTGTTGCGGCGGACGGCGGAGGGCGTGGTGGGCGGCGTGATCGTCGAGACGGAGGCGTATGTGTCCGCTATCGATCCGTCGGCGCACGGCTTTCGCGGCCAGACGCCGCGCAACCGCTCGATGTTTGGTGGGCCGGGGCGCGCTTACGTCTACCGCTCCTATGGCATCCACTATTGCCTGAACGTGGTAACGGAAGGCGAGGGTGTCGCGGCGGCGGCGCTGATTCGCGCGCTGCGTCCGCTGGTTGGGCTGGAGTTGATGCGGTCGCGGCGCGGCGAGCGGATCGCTGATCGCGACCTGGCGCGTGGGCCGGGGCGGCTCTGCCAGGCGCTCGCGCTGACCACCGCCGACGATGGCGCCGACCTGCTCGGCCCTGCGCTCTGGCTGGCCGAGGCGCCGGGGCAGGCGTCCGCGCTACGCATCGCCGCGACGCCGCGGGTGGGCATCAGCCAGGCGGCGGACTGGCCGTGGCGCTTCGTCTTGGTGGGCGATGCGTATGTCTCGGCGCGGGGCGTGCGTGCGACCGACGCCAGCGCGTAGTCGGCGCAGTCGCGGAGCGTCGTCTCCGGCTCCTGGATGGGAGCCGGAGCCAGGGATGAGGTCACAGCAGCCATGCCAATCCAGCAGTTGCCGCCAGAGCTTGCCGCGAAGATCGCCGCCGGGGAGGTGGTGGAGCGCCCGGCCTCGGTGGTCAAGGAGCTTGTGGAGAACGCGCTCGACGCCGGAGCCACCAGCGTTCGCGTGGAGCTGGAGGGCGGCGGCCTCGACCTGATCCGTGTGGTGGACGACGGGCGCGGCATCGCGGCGGATGAACTAGGGCTGGCCTTCACGCGCCACGCCACCAGCAAGATTGCCACGCTGGATGATCTGGAGCGCATCCGCACGCTGGGCTTCCGTGGCGAGGCGCTGGCCAGCGTCAGCGCAGTGGCGCGGGTCACGCTGGCCAGCCGGGCCGCAGGCGCGGAGGTCGGCGCGCAGCTCACGGTGGAGGAGGGACGCGCAGGGCAGATTCTTCCGGCGGGCGCGCCACAGGGGACGAGCGTGACCGTGCGCGGCCTCTTTAGCTCGCTGCCCGCCCGGCTCAAGTTCCTCAAGACGCGGGCGACCGAGACGGGCCACTGCCTGCGCTTGCTGGAGCAGTACGCGATGGCGTATCCTGGCGTGCGCTTCACGGCGGTCAGCGAGGGGCGCGAGGTCTTTCATACCAGCGGCGATGGCAAACTGTTGAATGTGCTGGTCGCCGTCTATGGACTGGGGGTGGCCGAGCAGATGGTCCCCATCGGCGAGACGGCGCTGCCCGCTGATGCGGAGGACGCCGCGCGCGACCCCGACCCGGAGCGTCCGCGCATAGGCGGCTATGTGAGCAGGCCGACCTGCTACAAGGCGACACGCCAATATCTCTCGTTCTTCGTCAATGGCCGCTGGGTGCGGAGCGGCACGCTGGGCTACGCCGTCGAGGACGCCTACCACTCGCTGCTGCTGGCCGGGCGCCATCCGGTCGCCGTGGTGACGCTGGAGATCGATCCCTGGCTGCTGGA
>DASVWQ010000314.1:0-3816 GCA_036393135.1 Ktedonobacterales bacterium | reverse complement strand
TAGCTCATGCTCTGCGTGAGCTGTGGCTCCCCGACGCTGGCGCCCTTTAGCCCGCCATCGGCAAGCTCGCCATTCTCGCTCGCCTCCCGCAGCAACGTGTATAGCGCGCTCGCCATCTCGAACTCGTCGGTCACGGGTCGGCCATTCACGTCTACCCGACCGTTCCCATGGCTGATCCCGAAAATGATGTGGTCACTCATCTCGCCGCTCCTTTCACCCCTACTCTAGACCAGAGGCGATAAGTCACGCTGCGAGATATGTCGCACTGCTATCAAATTGCGCAAGAGACAACACAGCGCGGATACGATGGCGAATCTCTCCCATCGCGCTGTGCTACACTAGCGGGCGATGACGCCTCAATGTCGCCGCCTGCTCTGCGCACTCACAACGGTACGTGAGAATGCTGTCCGCGCCTAGACAGAAATCTACGGAATGACCAGCAGAGCCACAGGGAGCGCGAGTCGGCGGGACATGGACTCACGCCGCGAGGGGGGGAAGCCTGCTATGTCACAGCCACAACCACCATCCCTGGCGCTCGCGCTCCAGCAGCGAAGGACCGCCCGTGGCCTGACCCAGGAAGAGCTGGCTGAGCGCGCCGGTGTCAGCGTCCGTACGCTCAGTGACATCGAGCGCGGGGTTAGCCGCTTTCCGCATCGCGACACGCTTCGTCTGCTGGGCGAAGCGCTCGACCTGACGCCCGATGAGATCGTGGCCCTCCAGCAGGTGGCGCGCCATCCGCCCATCGCCAGCGTCAGCGGGTCAGTCGCCAACCAGCCGTCTCGCGCGCCCGATGAGGAGACGCCACTCATCGGGCGCGAGCGGGAAGTGCAGGCCCTGCGGCAGATGCTCACCGACGGCCAGCATCACCTCATCACCCTCACCGGGCCAGCGGGCATCGGGAAGACGCGCCTTGCTCTCACCCTCGCCCAGAGTCTGCGCCAGGAGTTCGCTGAGCGCGTCACGGTGGTAGACCTCACCTCTGTCACTGATCCAGCGTATGTCGTCGCCGCGCTGGCTCACGCTCTCGATCTGCGTGAGCGGGGAGGCCAGCCGATTCTGGAGACGCTCATCGGCGGGCTAGCGGATCAGCGTCGTCTGCTGGTAGTAGATAGCGCCGAGCGCGCGCTGGAGGCGCGGCCAGTCTTCAGCGCCATCCTGGCCCACTGCCACGCCGTGGCGCTCCTGCTGACGAGCCGCCATCCGCTAGAGATCACAGGCGAGCGCATCTTTCCCGTCCCACCGCTGGCAACGCCCGACCTACGCAAACCCATGCCGCCCGATCAACTTCTCAGCGCGCCTGCCGTAGCGCTCTTCATCGAGCGGGCGATGGCGGGCCAGACGGGGTACGCCGTAACGCCGGTCGTAGCGCGGACCAGCGCGAAGATCTGCGTGCGACTCGGCGGCATTCCGCTAGCGATCGAGTTGGCCGCCTCCTGGTCAGATCGCCTCGCGCCGCAAGAGATATTGGCCCAGCTCGCCGCGGGTAGCGGCGGCGCCCTCCTGGCCCTCCTCACGCGGCGCACGGGTGGTGGACCAGCGCGCCAGCGCTCGATGCGCGACGCCCTCGCCTGGAGCTATCACCTGCTCGACGCGCAGGCGCAGGTCATTTTCCGGCGGCTCGGCGTCTTCGTCGGTAGCTGGTCGCTGGAGGGCGCCGAGGCTGTCTGCGCGCCGCCTGCGTCCGCCGACGTAGAGCTGGTGGACGCCCTGACTCGCCTCGCGCGCCACAGCCTCATCTTCCCGGCGCCCACCCACGACGGGTCCCCGCGCTTCACCATGCACGCCGTCATCGCTTCCTACGCCGCGACCCTGCTGGATGAGCGCAGGGAGCGCGCCGCCATCGCCCGCCGCCACGCTGAGTATTACGCCGACCTCGCGGAGCGCCTGGAGCAGGGGTTAACCGGCGCGGAGCAAGCGCAGAGCCTCGCACGGCTGGTGGATGAATACGAGAATATCCGCGCGGCGCTGCTCTGGACCCGCGAGCATCGCGAACTGGACCTGGGCCTGCGCCTCGTCGGCGCGCTGTGGTGGTTCTGGGAGACGCGCGGCTATGTCACTGAGGGGCGCGAGTGGGCCGAAGGCATGCTGCGACTGTTGGAGAGCGGCGGCTCCGCGCGCGACGAGAGCGCCGCGCGGGCATACTACTGCGCGACGATTCTGGCCGCTGGACGCCAGGACTACGCCCGCGCTGAGCGCTACGCCCATGTCTTCCTGGAAAAAACCGACTCGCCGCCCAAACGCGCACGGGCGCTGCTGACGCTGGGCAACATCGCCAAGTTCAAGGGGGAACGCGCGCAGGCCAGCGCCTTCTACGCGGACGGGCTGGCGGCATTGCGCGAGCTACACGATACGAAGGGTACGCTGGTCGCGCTGAACAATCTGAGCGCGCTGACCATCGAACAGGGCGACCTCGCCCAGGCGCTGCCGCTGGTGGAGGAGAGCTTGGCAATAAAGCGCCAGATCGGCGACCAGCGCGGCGTCGCGGTTAGCCTGATGAATCTTGGCGAGATCGAGAAACTGCGCGGCGCCATGGCGGCGGCCCGACAGTCACTGGCGGAGGGCCTTCAGATGTTTGAGGAGCTGGACGACCGCCAGGGCATCGCGCTGGCCCTCAACAACCTGGGTGAGCTGGCCTATGCGCAGGGCGACGACGCCGAAGCCATTTCGCGCTTCGAAGCCAGCCTGCGCTGCGCCGAGCAGACGGAGGATATGGCAGGCGTCGCGCGGGCGCGTCTGCGTCTCGGTGAGGCGCTCGCCCGCCAGGGCGCCCATACGCAAGCCGAGGGAGAATTGCGCGCGAGTCTGGCGCTCTTCGAGTCACTGGGTCAGCGAGCCGAAGCGACCGAGTGCCTGATCGCGCAGGCAAGTCTCGCGTGGAACCTGGGCCAGCACGACGCCACAGATCGCCTGCTAGCCGACGTAGGCGCGCGCTTAGCGGGCGGCGACATTGGTCTGCCACAGGCGGCGCAGGCCGAATACGAGCGCCTGCTCGCGGTGATCAGAACGACGACCGACCAGCGTCGCCCCGCCATCGGCGACTGAGCGACGGTTCCACTAGCGCCAAAGCAGGTGGCAAGCTATAGAGGGAGAGCGCGAGTGATGACCAGAAGCCGCCAGTACCCACAGGGGCGTCGCAATGCGTGAGCCGCCAGCCCTGCCAGAGACCCGCCTGCGCGCCTGCCTGCGCGACGCCTGGGGTATCGATGTCGCCTCGGTCGAGTTTCTGCCCCTCGGACTGGATACGCGCGCAGGCGTCTATCGCGCCACAGCGCCGGAGGGCGCGCAATGGCTCGTCAAGGTCAAGTCAGGGCCGCTCTACGCGCCGGGCTGCCGCGTTCCCGCCTGGCTCAGCGAACAAGGCATTGGCGAGGTCGTCGCGCCACTCGCGACCACTGCTGGCGCGCTGTGGGCAAGCCTGGGGGAGTGGGCCGTCATCGTCTACCCGTTCATTGCGGGCGACACGGGCTGGCGGAGCGTCACCGACGCGCACTGGGAAACGACGGGCCGCATCTTCCGGCGCATCCATCAGGTCAGCCCGCCGCCGCATGGCGTCGTCTCGCTACGCAGCGAGGCATTCAATCCGTCGGTCTACGCTCGCCCGATCCGAGCCTATGAGGAGCGCGCCGCCACGTCGCCCCACCTGACCCATCCGGCCGAACGCGCGCTGCATGCCATCTGGCTGGAGCGCCAACCGACCATCCATACCATCCTTGCGCGCATGCAGCGGCTGGCCCCAGTCCTTCTGCGCCGCGATTTGCCCTATGTCATCTGCCACGCCGACCTGCACCCGGGAAACCTGCTCCGCGACCCTCACGG
>DASVWQ010000313.1:0-5601 GCA_036393135.1 Ktedonobacterales bacterium | reverse complement strand
CGCGGCGAAGCGCCCCAGCGCCAGATGCGCGAACGGCTGGCGGATGGCGACATTCGCCAATGGAAGGAGCATGCCGCGCGGCTGCGGCGCCCGGACAGCGTGGGGCTGCCCGTGCGCGAGGCGCCGCCGACCCGCGTGGAGAATGGGGCCCGGCGGAGTGGGCGCGGCGCGGCGCTGGCGGGCGCGCGGGTGGCCGACCAGTGGTGGGAGCGCGCAACATCACAGGCGCCCAGTCGGGGCGTCGATGATGGCGGTCCGCGCTGGCTCGATCAGGAGTTGGCGCGCGGCGCTGAGGTAGTGGCGGAGCGCGAGGCGGCGCTCGGCGAGGAGGGCTTCCGCAAGCGCCGCATCTATCCCTATGGCGTGAGTCGGGCGCGCCTCGATCAGGTGATCCGCGAACTGGGCCTGCCAGCGGTCGTCAGCCGCGACGAGCGCGACGCCGACGCCCTGCTCGTGCTGAAGAGCGTCTACCGCAAGCAGCCCGACCGCGTGGACGCCGCGCAGGCCAGCGGTATGCCGGTCTACATTCTGCGCAGCGGTGGGCTGGAGCGCCTGCGCGAGACGCTGAGCGACATGTTCCACGTCGCGCGCAGCCCCACTGGCGACGCCTCCGCCGCCGATGAGCCAGACGATGAGGAAGAGGCGGACGACGAGCAGGAGTGAGCCGCGCCTGTCAGCGGTTATCGGCGTTTCGCGCGGCCTCTGGCTCACCGCTGAGGATAGACTGCTCGACATCATTGAGATGCTCGAGCATCGCCCGGCGCGCGGCGGCGGCGTCGCGCTCCTCGATCGCCATGACGATAGATTCGTGCTGGTGCAGCGAGCGCAGCGCGCGACCGGGAATCGCCAGGCTACGCTCGCGCGCCATCGCCAGTTCGTCCACCAGCGCCGCCATCAGCGACATCAGCACGCGGTTATTGGTGGCCGCCGCGAGCGAGGCGTGGAATCGCGCGTCCAGCGCGCCCGCCGCCGCCGCGTCCAGGCCTGGCGAGTGGTAGATCGCCAGGCCCTCGACCAGATTCGCGCGCAATTCCTCGATCTGCTGCGGTGTCGCGCGCAGGGCGGCCCACTCCGCCGCCACGCCTTCCAGCGTGCGTCGAATCTCGAAGAGTTCATGCAGCCAGGGCGCGGTCTCCTCTGAGATCATCGCGAGCGTCAGGCGCTGCGCGGCGGCCTGGGCGCTCCCCGCCGCGATGAATACGCCACGCCCATGCTGCAAGTCCACCAGGCCATAGGCGGCCAGCGTGTGCAGCGCCTCACGCAGCACCGTGCGACTGACGCCGAGCTGCGCGGCCAGTTCACGTTCGGCGGGGAGCCGATCCCCTGAGCGCAACTCGCCACGCTCGATACGCTGCTGGATGTACGCGACGATCCGCTTGTCGAGACCCTGCTTTGGCGTATTGAGCGGCTGAAACGATAGCGCTGGCGCGACCTCGCTCCGCGCCTGGAGCGGTCGCTCCAGCGCTGTCGCGTTGTCAGGGGACGCGCCATCATCGCTTCGGCCATTGCCATCCGCGGGCGCTACCTGTTTCATGATCTCGTTCCTACTCTCTGGTGTGAGGCAAGCCATCAATTCCTTCACTGATGACACGCTCTGCCTCGCCAGACTCATCCGCGACCGGACTCTATACGCCTTCCGCACGCCTTCCGCGCTCACGCGCGCAGGCGCCACTAGCGGCGCCCAATACGATCCGCGCCACGTGTCCCCAGGCGCCTCCCACATAACGCCACAAAGCATACGTCATAATGACGCCTCAAGACTACGCCACACAGTCAGCTCTAAGCAAGCGTCAGGAATCAGTGGGAGGGCGTCAAGGCGTCCTCCCACCGACACCGCTTCCGCTCTACGCTCTTTGCCACGTCGCGTTGCGTGTGCGCCGGACCTATGCGCTCCGATAGAGCTTGGTGAAGACGAACTCGCGGTGGCCAAGCGCTTCGGCGCAGGTCAGGCGCCCGTTGGCGACCCGTCCGATCAACTCCATCAGCCGGTCGCCCGCCTCGCGCAGCCCATATTCGCGCCAGAGCAGCCCGGACACATCGAGGTCCACATGCTCAGTCATCGTGCGCGCCGTCAGGGGGTTCGCCGTGATCTTGATCACCGGGACAATCGGGTTGCCGATGATGTTGCCCTGGCCCGTCGGGAAGAGGTGGATCGCCGCGCCCGCCGCGCCCATCAGCGTGATGAACTCTGCCGCCGCCGATGAGGAGTCCATGAAATTCAGTCCGCGCTGCGTTGGCGTCATGGCGGGCTCCAGCGCATCGACCACGGGAACGCTGCCCGTCTTGGCGATGTTGCCCAGCGCCTTTTCCTCGATGGTGCTCAGGCCGCCGCGAATGTTGCCCTGCGTGGGCTGCGAGCCGAGCAGGTTGGCGTTGCTCGATTCGATCTCCGCGATATAGCCATCGTACATTGCCTGGAAGCGGGCCCGCACCTCGTCGGTCGCGCAGCGCCCCGCGATGATGTCTTCCCCGCCAGTCAGCTCGGATGTCTCGCCGAAGATCACCGTGCCGCCCGCCGCCACATGCCGATCCACCGCCTGCGAGACGGTGGGGCACGAGCCTAGCCCGGTCGTGGTGTCCGATTCACCGCACTTGATGCTGATGGTCAACTCGTCCTGCGCGACTGGCTCACGACGTACCTCGCTCGCCTGCTGCATGAACTGCTGCGCGGTCCGCGCCGCCTCGGCCAGCACCCGCAGATCGCCGTGCCGCTCGATGGAGAAGCCCTGCACGGGCTTGCCGGTCCTGGCGATGCCCTCCACCACCAGATTCGTCCAGTTTGGCTCGATGCCCACGACGACCACCGCCGCGACATTCGGGTTGGAGCCTGTGCCGATCAGCGTGCGGAATGTCAGGTCAAAATCCTCGCCATACTGGAGACGGCCGTAAGCATGCGGCAGCGCCAGGGTTCCGGGAATCGTGGCGGCGATATGCTCGCAAACGGCGTTCGAGAGATCGTCCACCGGGAGAATGACGACATGATTGCGCACGCCCACGCGCCCATCGGGGCGACGGTATCCGGTTAGCGGCTGTTCTGCCATCGGGCGCTCCTGACATTATGCACATGGACCAGCTGGCCCACGCTGATCGGCTGCCGCGCGAGCGCCACCCGCACGCCATACTCGATGACATCGGCGCCCTCAGCGAGGTCCACCAGCGCGACCTTGTGGCCGAGCGGGACCTCCTCCGTCACGTCGATCTCGGCCTGGCGGTCGCTATCCATGAAGACCACCGTTCGCGTGCCGGGCGACACATCCTGGACCGCAACCGCAACCATATCGCCCTCGTTGTGAGCGAGAAACGCAGGGGCGGTGGGTGGCGCCTGTGTGCGCGTGTCTACCGCTTCCAGAGTCTGCCCCATTGTTCACTTCTCCTGTTCGCCAGCATGACCCAGCATGGCTTGGATTCTGGCTTCGTCCGCGCCTATGCCACTGCATGACGCGCGTCTTGGCCCAGTCGTCCGTCCACCTGTCGCCCAAGATGGTACAACGCCATCAGATCGCTTGCATAACAGGTGGGAGGTATGACCACTTTGAGGTTAGGCCAAGCGTAACAGACGCCGCGCGCGATTGTCAAGACGAGCGCAGGTGAAACGGGCGCCGTCATCCAGAAGGCGCGCTGTTCGTAGGAAGCGCGGGGGAACGACGCGCCTGGGGGACTATCGGCGCGCCGTGTGAGCAGCGCGACCGATGGCGCGTACATTCATGTACACAAGGCCTCGACAGCGCTGTCCCGCGCGGTGAAACCGTGATGTAAAGAGCGATCATCACGCCCCACCTCATGCTCTTGGCCGATCCAGACGCGACGTATCCCAGTCATGCCTTCTCAGCGGATACTCAGCGAGCGCACAGGCTTCGCTGAAGACGCTGCGGCCAGGAATCGCTGTCTCGTCCACATTGCGTACCCCGGTAGGGCTTGACAAACTATACGCCACGCTGGTACAGTCGTTGCCATCAACTGGTACGACCTCCTAACACATCATCGTGTAGCGCACATCTGGCGCATCTGGGCGGAGCGCGAGACATCGCTAACCCCAGATGCGTCTCACGGTCACATGAGGCGTAGTCAATGGCTGATTCCGTCGCACTGCAATGCCAGAACGTCTGCAAGTGGTTCGGCTCATCCGCGGTGCTGCTCGATGTGAATCTGGACGTCCGATCCGGAGAGTTTCTATGCGTTGTTGGGCCGAGTGGCTGCGGCAAGACCACACTGCTGCGGATGATGGACGGCCTGATCACCCCAGACTATGGCGTGATTACCCTCGATGGCGCGCCTGTCACATCGCCCCAACCCAGCATCTCGATGGTCTTCCAGGATTTCGGACTGTTTCCCTGGAAGACGGTCTACAACAATGTCGCGTTTCCGCTGACGCTACGTCGCACACCGAAATCTGAGGTAGCCGAGCGCGTGAGCAAGGCGATCCAACTCGTCGGGCTAGCGGGCGCTGAGGCCAAATATCCCAAGCAACTCTCTGGCGGCATGCGGCAGCGGGTCGGCCTCGCGCGGGCGCTCGCCGTCCAGCCAGAAGTCATGCTCATGGATGAGCCGTTCGCCTCAGTGGACGCGCAGGTGCGCGAGATGCTGCAAGAAGAACTGCTGCGCATCTGGACCGAAGTCAAGCAGACGGTCGTGTTCATCACACACAGCATTGACGAGGCGATCACGCTGGCCGACCGCATCGTCGTCATGGGCCAGCGGCCGGGGCGGGTTGTGCACACGGTGGAGGTGGACATCGAGCGCCCCAGGACCGTCTCATCGGTGCGGCGGCATCCTTCCTACGCTCCACTGCGCGACACGATCTGGTCCATGCTGACCAGCGCCGCGCTGTAGGTCGTCGTCAAGCCATCGCGAAATCGTTGAGCGCAGGCGTGGTCCATGAGCGCAGGCGCGCAAGTTGATGAAGGGGGCGTACCGATGGCGCAGACAAGCGCGGCTCCACTCGCCGAGCGCTATGACGAGATCGCGCGTACCGTCCAGGAGCGCCGCCGACAGAAGGCCCGCCGCAATCAGGCGACGCTCTGGTCCATCCGCATCGCGTCATTGTTTGTGGTGCTGGTAGCCTGGCAGATCTACGGCTCCCACACCCTGGCGATCATCTTCGTGCCGTTCACAACGGTCATCCAGGCGGGCGTCGATCTCTTCGTCAATCAGAACTTCGGCGACGCGGTGTTCTATAGCGTGTGGACCTTCTTCCTTGGTCTGGTGATCGGCTCGATCCTGGGGATCGCGGTGGGTCTGCTCATCGGCTGGTCGAAGAAGGCTGAGGCGGCGATCGGGCTGTACATCTATGCGCTCTATGCGACGCCCATGGTGACGCTCGTCCCGCTGATCGTGCTGTGGTTCGGCGTCGAACTGACCGCCCAGATGATCATCATTTTGCTCTTCGTGTTCTTCCCTGTGGTTGTCACAGTCTACAACGGTGTCACTCAGGTAGACCGTGGCCTGCTCGATGTCGGGCGTGTCTTTGGCGCGTCGCAGCTCCAGATGTGGCGGCACATCGTCTTGCCCGCAGTGACACCCTACATCATGACTGGCATTACCCAGGCGGTCGCGATGGGACTGGTCGGCATGTTCATCGCTGAAATCTTTACCGCGCTCTCC
>DASVWQ010000312.1:0-5810 GCA_036393135.1 Ktedonobacterales bacterium | reverse complement strand
TGGGGGCGTTGTCTGGCATGCCGCTGGGGCGCTCCTCCGCTCAGGTCGTGGCGCTGGAGCCAGCCGGGCTGGCGACGCGCCGCAGCGGGACGATCTCGGCCAGTGCGCGGGCCAGGCGGCGGATCGCGACGAGATAGCCGTCGTGGGGAGCGTTGGCCTCGCCATCGCTGACGCTGTAGTCGTCGCTGGCGGCGAGCAGATAGTCGGCGGGAAAGCCGCCCAGCACGGGAAAGCGTCGCTCCGGGGTCTGCTGGGGCAGGTCGTCGGCGCTGGCGGCGTCGATGCGGCAGAGGGCCACGCCCAGGTGGCCATGTGGCGGCGGCGTCTGGTCGAACTGGACGCCAAGCTGATCGGCGTCGCGCAGGCCCGCTTCGCCCGCCTCGACAAAGACCACCACATAGTCCACACCTGCGCCCAGCCCACCCATGCTCAGCAGCAGTGGCGCGTCCACATCCAGCAGCAGCGCGTCCACCTTGCCCAGCGTCTCCTGGCGGGCGCGGGCCAGCAAGGCGGCGAGCGCCTCTGGCCGGGTGGCGGGTGGCGTCCACAGCCCCAGATTCTTGACCGGCTCGCGCTCCAGCAGAGCGCGCACGCGCTCACGCCGCCCGGTGAGGTCCACCAGCAGCACACGCAGCCCGCGCTCCACCAGCATCCGGCCCAGGTAATAGCTCGTCACGCTGACGCCATGCCCGCGTCGCGGCTGGGTCAGCGCCACGCACCGCGCGCCCGCCGCCACGCCTGCGCGCCCGGACACGCCCGGCCCACCATTGAGCATCTGGGGCGCCTCCTCTCTCGCGCATGGGGGGAATGGTTTGGTGGTGGAACGCGCGTCACGCGCCCACCCAGGTCATACTATCCCGCGCGGGGGAGGCGCGTCCAGCGTTGGGTTGGCGTGGCTGGCCCACGGTTGCGCGGAGCCTGGCGCGGGACATGTGGAAGCGCGCCTCCCCGCGCCATGCTGGCGATGTATGAGGAGGCGCGCCTGTTGATACGATGGCGTGCGGGGATCTCGCGGAAGGATTACGCGGCGACGGTCGCCGCGCTCACGACCTCAACCTCGAGGGCGATCTTCACATGGTCGCTGACCAGCCATCCGCCGCTCTCCAGCGCCACGTTCCACTCCAGGCCGAAATCCTTGCGGCTGAGGGTCAGCGTCGCAGAGAACCCCTGAAGGTCCTTGCCCTGCATGTTCGTCGTCTTGCCCCCGCGCGAAATGTCGAAGGTGATGGGGCGGGTGACACCGTGCAGCGTCAAGTCGCCAGTCACGCGATAGGTCTCGCCGCCGAGCGCCTCGACCTTCGTGCTGTGGAACGTGATCTCAGGGTACTTTTCGGACTCAAAGAAGTCGGCGCTGCGCAGGTGGCCATCGCGCTTCTCATCGCTGGTGGTGATGCTGGTGGCGTCGATGACGACATCCACCTTGGAGTTGGCCGGGTTGGCCTCATCGATCTCGACATCGCCGCTGAACTTCGTAAAGCGACCCTTCACCGTCGATACCATCATGTGCTTGACGGAGAACTCGATTAGCGAGTGGCTGCTGTCAATGGTGTGTGTCATGCGAAATGATCCCTCGTTGTTCCTTTGGCGGGAGTAGATCCGCCATCTCTTGCGGTCGCTGTTCGTTCCGACTTCCGGAGGATGCGTCCGCATGTTGGTCTTGCGTTCATCACTTCCTAATTGGAAGTTACTTCTGTCATGGATATTAGTATCATGAGTGAAGCAATGTGTCAAGGGCTGGCGCAAAACTCATTGACGAGCGGATAGCGCGCGGCGGGCGGGTACGCGAAACGCCCAGCCGACCGGGATTGGTGGCTGGGCGGTGGGTTCGTCACTGGTGGCGCGTGTGGCGACGTTAGAAGGAGATTTCGTCGGCCAGGAAGCGCGTCCAGAGCAGCGTGACGGCGAGGGCGCCCATCAGCGCGAAGAACGCGACCGGGCCACCGTAGACAGGATTGGCGAAGTTGAAGAAGAGGGTCAGCGAGAGCCAGACGATGGTCGCCGAGATGGCCATGCCGAGCTTGGTGGCCTCGACTGGAGCGCTCCAGAAGAGCTGGGCGGCGAGCCAGATCAGGCCGAACGCGATGACGGCGCCCCAATGGAGGGCCCCCGCCTGCACGACATCGAATGGCGTCGTCTTGCCAGCGAGGAAGTCGAAGGAGAGGAAGGGCGCGACGAAGGCGAAGACGAAGAGCAACGCCAGCAGCCCGCTCACGAGCGGCTTCGCGCTACGGTTGGTGGTCATTACGAGCGGTCCTTTCCCGGACGATGAGGCCAGCGAGCGATGTCAGGCGAGCGATGTCAGGCGGACGTCCTCCGCGCAGACGCCACGCGGGCGCCGCGAGCGGGTAGACACTCCTGCTTATTCTAACGACTGAGCGTCCGCAATGCAATCAGGTGTTTGCCTGATCTCCCACGCCAAAAGGTCGCTGCCCATAGCAGGCGGGCGTGGCCGGGATGGTATAGGATATGCTGGGATGGCGCGCATGCCCGTGCGCTCAGAATTGTGTCCTGTTGTGAGTGGCGTCTGACGGCTCGCAAAGGATTGCGATTGTCCGTGATCGTCCGACTAGCAGGGAGCGCGTGTGACCCGACCAGACACTACCAGCGCCCACGATGCCCAGCAACGCTCTCTCTCGCGCGTCGTCGTCGCGGCCAGACTGCCGCGTGGTGTGGCGTGGCCCCACCTGACCCGCGAGCGGCTTGCGCGCTGGCTGCTGCCACCATCGGGCGGCAAGGGCGAGATTCCCGCGCTCGACGGCATCCGCGCGATTGCGGCGCTGAGCATCGTCGTCTTCCATACCCTGCTCTACCTGCATGTCGAATACCTGCCCGTGAGCCAGGCGACAGGCAATAGCTGGTACTACCTCTCGATGGGCGTGCAACTCTTCTTCATCCTCTCGGGTTTCCTGCTCTTTCGCCCCTACGCCCGCGCCATCCTCACCGGGGCCGAGCTGCCGTCGTGGACGCGCTTCTATCAGCGTCGCGCGCTGCGTATCCTGCCGGTCTACTGGGCGATCCTGGCGGTGATGCTGGCGACGCAGTGGCAGGTGGCTGGCAAGCCGCTCTGGGCCAACGCGCTGACCCACTTCGCGCTGATCCACGATAGCTTCCCGCGCTTCAACCGCGACTTGAACGGCCCTTTCTGGACGCTGGCGGTCGAGGTCCAGTTCTATCTGCTGCTGCCGCTGATCGCGGCGGGCGTCGCGCGGGTGGTGGGGCGCACACGCTCCGCCGCGCGGCTGCTCGGCGCGCTGCTCGGCGTGATCGCGCTGGCGGAGGTCATCCGCTGGGCTGATACGCTGCTGATGGCCTCGCTGACGCGGGATGCTCTGGCGCGCGGCGGCGGGTCGGCGGCGAGCTTCATCCTGACACTGGCGACAATGGGCATGCAGGGCAAGAACCTCGAAGTCTTCTTCGTCGGCGCGCTCAGCGCCACGCTCTATGTGCTCGGCTCGGAGCATCAGCGGTTGAGCCATGCGCTGCGGCGGCGCATCGCCTGGGGGCTGCTGGCCGTCGGGCTGGCCATCTCGGCTTTCGCGGCGCCTGCCTGGGGGCTGGGCGCGGTAGTGTTCACGCCGGGAGCGCGCTGGGGCTGGGACATCCTCAGCTATCCGCTGGTGGTCGGGCTGTCCTTCGGCGCGCTGATGCTGGGCATCGTCTGGGGCGGGCCGTGGCTGCGCGGCGTCTTCGAGGCGGCCCCGCTGCGCTTCATCGGCCACATCTCCTATAGTGTTTACCTCTGGCACCTGCCAATTCTGCAGGGGACGCTGGCCCCGTTCGGGGCGGCGCCGCTGTGGCTGCGGCTGGTTTGCGTCTTCGTCGTGAGCTATCTCTCGTACCAACTCCTCGAACGGCCCTTCCTGCGCCGTCGCCAGCGTCTGGCGGCGGCGGATATACTGGCGACAAGAGGGTCGCGCCTGACATGACGCCCACCGGGAGGTCGCATGCTGCCTGACTGGCGATTCGCCGCGCCGCTGCTGCTCGTCTGCCTGGGGGTGATCCCTGGTCTGACCTGGGCGTTTTACCGCTCGGCGCTGCGCTACGTCAGGGCCGAGCGGACGCTGATCCGGCGGGTCTATCTGATGCGCTTCGTCGGCGTCGAGGCGATCATCTTTCCCGCCGCCTCCACCTATGTCTGGCCGACGTTTGGCTTCGCGCAGTTGCCGTGGTCGGGCGCGCTGCTGGTGGCGACCATCCTCTGCGCGCTGGGTGGTGGGCTGCTCTTTGGCGGCAGCGCGTGGCTCCAGTGGCGCGCCCAGCGCGACGGCCGCTGGCGCGACGAGCCGGAGACAGAGATGAGCTAGCGCCGTATCGAGTCGTTGCGTGGGACACGAGGAGAAGTCATATGGATACAGTTTCTGACCCGACACTTGACCTGGCCGCCATTCGCGCGGCGTTTCCGTCGCTCGCGCTGGAGCTGAATGGCCAGCCCGTCGTCTACGCCGACAACCCCGGTGGCACGCAGGTCACGGCGGCGTGCGTCGCGGCGGTCAGCGTCTACTATCAGACGAGCAACGCCAACACCCACGGCGCCTTCCTCACCAGCCAGCGCACCGACGCCACGCTGGCCGAGGCGCACGCCGCGATGGCCGACTTCCTCAATGCCAGCGACCCGCGCGAGATCGTCTTCGGCCCCAACATGACCACCCTGACCTTCGCCTTCAGCCGCGCGATTGGGCGGACGCTCCAGCCGGGCGATGAGATCGTGGTGACGGCGCTGGACCACGACGCCAACGTCGCGCCGTGGCTCCAGTTGGCCGAGGATCGCGGGCTGACCATTCGCATGGCCGAGGTGGACCTGGCGACCTGCACGCTGGATATGACGGACCTGCGGGCGAAGATTACGCCGCGCACGAAGGTGGTCGCCGTCGGCTATGCCTCGAACGCGGTCGGCACGATCAACGACGTGGCGACGGTGATTGGCTGGGCGCGCGAGGTTGGCGCGCTGACCTGGATCGACGCTGTGCAGTTCGCGCCGCACGCGCCAATCGATGTCCAGGCGCTCGGCTGCGACTTCCTCGCCTGCTCTGCCTATAAGTTCTTCGGGCCGCACCAGGGGATCGTCTGGGGCAGGCTGGAGCATCTGGAGCGCCTGCGCCCGTACAAGGTGCGTCCGGCCAGCGACGCCGCGCCCGACCGTCGGGAGACGGGCACGCAGGCCCACGAGCTACAGGCGGGTGTCCTGGCGACCCTCGATTACCTCGCCGCGCTGGGCCATCCCCACGCCGAGGCGCACGCCGCCGCTTTCCCTGGCATGACTGGACGGCGCCTCGACCTGCACGCCGCGATGGCCGTCATCCAGGCGCACGAGCGGACGCTGGCCGCGCGCCTGATCGCTGGCCTGCGGACGATCCCCGGCGCGACCCTCTACGGCCTGCTCGATCCTGCTGACCTGCCGCGCCGCGTGCCGACGGTGGCGCTGACGGTGGCGGGCCACACGCCCCGCGCGCTGGCGGAGGGGCTGGCGGCGCGTGGCATCTTCACCTGGGACGGCAACTACTACGCCCTGACCCTGATGGAGCGGCTGGGGCTGGAGGAGCAGGGTGGCGCGCTGCGCATCGGCCTCGCCCACTACAACACCGCTGAGGAGGTCGAGCGCATCATCGCCGCGCTGCGCGAGGTGGTGTCAGCGTGAGCCAGACAGGGGCGGGTTTATCCGCCCCCGATCCGCCGCCACTTACCCGTCCCCCCTAGTACACGATCACCGGCGTTCCGGCGCTGGAGAAGGCGTAGACCTTGGCCATGTCGCCGTTGGCATAGTGGAAGTTGATGCAGCCGTGTGAGCCGCCGTTGAACGCCGCCGGATCGTA
>DASVWQ010000311.1:0-11920 GCA_036393135.1 Ktedonobacterales bacterium | reverse complement strand
ATCCACGCCCACCACAGGATGATCCGGCCGCCGCAACTGATGGCGCCATTTCGCGCCATCCTGCAATGACGCATCCCACTTGAGATCCCCAGGCCGATAGTAGCCAGCGCGCACAAAGCAGGCGTATTCGGCGACGGTCACGGGGAAGCGGCCAATCTGAAAAGCGTCAACCTTCACGGTATGCTGTGGCCGCCCACTCTTGAGTGAGCGTGCATCGTCGGGAAAGAACTGGAGTTGGGTACCCATCTCGAAGGCTCCAGCGGGAACCTCACATAGCGGTGGAACGATGAACTCGACGCCATCGCGGCTGCGGAGCGTGAAGCCCAAGCTCGCCAACTTTGCGGGCAGTGGAAGGATCTGGTCGCGGGCCTGCGTCACCGCTGGATGGTCATCCGCGCTCAGGCGCGCGGCGCTGTCCAGCGCGGAATGCGCTTCCTCCGAGGCAACGTTATTGGCGACCGCATACGCCAACTGGGCGCGCGCTAGCCAATCATAAACGGTCGCGTCAGGGCGGGCGGTCAGCGTGCGGGCGAGCGCCAGCGCCTCCGTGAAGCGCCCCAGGCGTCCAGTGGCGTCGCATATCCAGCGCGGCCACATCGGATTGTCTGGCGCGAGGCGGCTTCCTTCAGTTGCGCGAGTTAACACGAGGTCCCATCGTTCGAGTTGCATGAGGACATAGCAGTATGCGGTGAGCAGGGCGAGCCGGTCCGCGTCGTTCTCCGCCAGCGCCAGCCCATCTTCGAGCAAGGCTGCGGCGCCCGTGTAGTCCTTGGCCTGTGCCAGCGCGTCCGCCGCCTCGCGCAGGATGCGCAGGTCGCCGATCTTCTGCTGGTGCAGCGTCCCCAGCGCGCTGCTGGCCTCCGCGACATCTCCCGCAGCGAGTAGGGCCTGGCCGTAGCGCAGGATAGCAATCGGGGGTGTGTTCGTACCCGCTTTGGCGAGCAGATAATGCGCCTTGTCGATCACGAGACGCCATGACTGCGCGCCATATGCCGCCTCAATTTCCTGTACGAGTTGGACGATCACCGGGTCTGGCGCCTGGGCGCTGGCGCCACCTGTATAGCTCGTGTGCGGCATACCGAGCAGGTCTTCCAGTCGGCGAATCAGGCGCTCCATGTCCGTATGGAAGTCGGGATCGGGGCGCACCTGGGCCGCGTTGCGCTCGGTGAGCAGCCGGATACTCTCTGGCAGGTCATCCGCTTCTGGCATGCGTGCATTGTCAACCAGCAGCGGAACGATCAGCAATCCATTGCGCAGTCCCGCCTCGACTTCAATACGCACAAAGTCGTTCGGCGCATCCAGACGGCGTCCGCCGTCTGGTCCCGTGAGAGTGAGCCAGTATTTGCCAATGATGACAAGCTGGACACGGCACTCGCGCAATTTCTCCGCGAGATATTCGGGGAAGTTCACCCCATAGGGTATGTCGTCAACATCCTTGAATACCAGATCTTTGCCAAAATGACCCGCGAGCCGGTCATACACGCGCCCGCAAGCGGCGGCGCTGTCATCGCGTCGGTAGGAGAGAAAGATGGTACTCATCGCAGGCAGGTCCTCCCCACACACACAACATGAGCCTGTCTCCCCGTGCGGCAAGTGTAGCATACTGGCAAACTTCGTTCAACGCAGCCCATCGAGCGGCTGCGCTACCGCAACACCCCCGGCAAGCACAAGCTCCCGCGCGACGAGGATGGCCGCCCGATTGGCCGCCCGGAGCGCCAGCCCGCCTGACACGGAGCGATATTCCCACCGCTCGCTATCATCTCGTGTGACCTTTCCGCCTGCCACCGTGTGTGTATGGTATATGCCAATCAAGGCACGCCCGGAATGGTCTTCTGGGCCGGAGCGGAAGGCGGGACGTATGGCAAGTTGGGGCATGTGGATGGAACCCACATATGCGACGCCAGGCCGCGCGATATCAGCGGCGCGCGACCAGCGCTGGCGGCGTCTGCTGCTAACAATCGAGGCCGACGAGTTGGGCGGGGCAGCGAAGAAGGCTGCGCACGCAACTCACCGCACGCTGCCACAGGGAGAGAAAAGCGCCTTCGAAGCGTTCTTCCGCGCCCACGAACGCGACATCTTCACCTATCTGTGGCGCATGACCAGCGATGAGCAGGCGGCCTATGATCTGGCGCAAGAGACATTCCTGCGCGCCTGGCAGCGGTTCGCGGTGATACGTGAGTACGAGCGCCCTGGTGGCTGGCTTTTCCGCGTCGCCACCCACCTCGCCCTGAACCATCTCCGCAGCCGGACGACATCCCTCGGCGCGGCGGTATCGCTGGACGCGGTGGGCGCCGCGCGTCACGGGCTGCCCCTCGCCAGCGCGCATGCCGACCCTGGCGCGCAGGTAGCCGACGCTGACGCGGTGCGCCGTGCTTTGCTCGCGCTCACGTCCCGCCAGCGCGCCGCGCTCGTTCTGCGCGAGATCTATGGCCTGCCGCATGGCGAGGTCGCCACTGCGCTTGGCATCTCCGCTGGAGCCGCGAAGACGCTGCTCTGGCGCGCCCGTGACGAGTTCCGCGAGCGCTATGCGAAGGAGGCCCGCTGATGACAACGCCTGATGCGCCGAGTCAGCCGCTGTGTTCGCTGGGTGTCACCACGCGCACGCTCTCGGCCCTGCGCGACGACGCCCTGAGCCAGGTCGAAGCCGCCCGCCTCGCGACGCATATCGAAACCTGCGCCGCGTGCCAGGCGCGCCTCGCCGCCTTCGATGATCTTGCCATCCTGCTGCGCGCTGAACGGGCGCCGCAGCCCGACGCGCGGCTGTGGCGCGCCGTCTCCACCGCCGCTGACACGTCCTCGCCCGCCCGTCGCCCGCGCTTCCCCGGCGGCGCTTTCACACGCCTCTCGTGGAGGAGCATCGCCACGGTTGCAGCGGCGCTCCTGCTCATCGTCGGCTTCGTCGCGCTGCTCACTCTGCGCCGTCCCACTTCGCCAACGCAGCCGACGTCCACCGTGACTCCGCAGCCCACCGCGACATCGCAGCCCACCGCGACTCTGCAGCCCACCGCGACACCCTTTCCCCTGCTACCCGCGCATCCACTCACCTGGAGCGCGACGCAGGCCCCATCCGCCGGAGGCCAGCCGATCATCTTCGCCGGTGATGGGCAGAGCGCGTACACCTGTGAGGTGGATGCGGTCCTGCGCGTCTGGCGCACCTACAACCGTGGCGCCAGTTGGGTTGCGGCCCGCCAGGTTCCGAACGATCCATCCATGAACATGTGCGAGCTTGTGGTGGACGCCACCGACCCATCGGTCGCCGCGCTCGCCTGGTCGCCACGCGGTGGTGGCGCGGGCGACCCGTTTACTGGCCTGATGACCACGGTGGATGGCGGCGCGACCTGGCAGACGGCGCCGTCGCAGCCATTCTCGCAGATTGATCAGCTCGACTCGCGCGGCGGCGTGATCTACGCGCTGCGTGAGACGGTGAATAGCTCCAACTCCGTCGTCTACCACATCTGGGCCAGCAGCAACCGCATGCGCTCCTGGCGCCAGGTGGATCACGGGCTGCCTTCCGATGTCACCGGCTTCTGGCTGCAGCCTGGGGGGTCCAGCATACTCGTCGTGGTAAGCGACCCCACCGCGACGACCTCGCAACTCTGGCTCTCGCCCGATGACGGCGTAACCTGGAGCCAGCTCACCGTCCCTGGCGGCGCTCCATCCTACCGGCCCGCGCGCTTCATCAGCCTCACGTCGTCGCAGAATGGCATCGTCGCCCGCTGGCTGAACGGACGGTTCACCATCTGCGTCTCGAACGCGACGCTGGCGACGACCGGTCCGGGCAGCGCGCCGACTGTGACCTGCTCGACCGATAGCGGCGCGACCTGGCATGCCCGACCACTGCTGCTGCTGGCTTCGGCGGTAGGGGCCGTCGGCGTCAATCTCATCGCCATCGCGGACGACGGCGCGGCGCTCGCCTCTGGCCTCGGCGACCTCTATCGGCTCTCTGCTGCCTCTGACCGCTGGCAATCGCTCGGCCCGCTACCGCCAGGCGCCCAGCCGGGCGCCAGCTACTGCCCGTCGCCGGGCGCTGGCGTTCTATGGACGCTCTGGATACCTATCGCTAGCGGCTCCCAAGGACGTATTTTCGTCGCGAACTACGCGCCATAGCGGGGGCCCCGCTCGCGCTGTTCCAGCAGGTCATCGGCGGCGGCCACCAACTCCGCCAGCTCCGCGCTCCAGACACCCGCGCGGATCAGTTCGGCCAGCCGCTCTAGCGAGAGGGCGGCGCGTTCGCGTGGGTGGCCCGGCGTCGAAGTCCGCACGGGCTGCGGGATCTGCCCATCGCGCACATCATGTGTATCGAGGCCGTCCTGCGCGTCGAGGCTGGCGAAGAGCGCGCCCGCGCCATCACCAGCCTGCGCGCCCGCGCGCTCCCACATCGACTGCGCGGCCTTGTGGGCGCCTGTGGCGCCTCCGTGCTGCCGTTTCCGCGTCATACTGTGGTATGCTCCCATCTGCGACATTCAGGAGAACGTCCGTTACGCGCAGGCGCCAGACGCCAGAGTTCACTCGGCGCCCGCGTGATTACGGTGACAGAGGAACGTCTGTTCGAGAACACTCACGGCTGAGTGTACGCGCGTGGCAGCGCGGCGTCAAGCGATAGCGCCAGACGGGCCGCTCCCGTAGGATGTCGCGGCGTCAGATATAGAGACGGGTTGCGGGTGTATCAACACACAGTGAGCGCGCCAAAGGCCAATCATGAGCGGGCCGAGGCGTCCGCCGCCGGATGGTTCCGCGCCAGGCGTCTCGTCTGGGATGTCGCTATTCCCCTGCTCATCTTCATCGCCGCCTGGCTGCCGCGCTACGCGCTGATCCACTCACTCGACCTCGTGACCGATGAGGGCGTCTACATTCCCATCGGCATACACGACGTGCGACTGCTCCAGGCGGGAGCCATCACGAGTCATGCCTGGCTGGTGAACTATGAGGCCCCCGCGTTCCCGAAACTGCTGATCGGGCTGGGCGCGCTCACGGTCGGGCCGCTGCTGGGGCCGCAGGGCTGGCTGGTCGGCGCGCGGCTGCCGGGGGTCCTGCTAGCCACGCTCACGCTGGTCGCGGCCTACTTCCTCGCGCGCGGCATCGTCGGGCGCGGTGGCGCGGCCCTGGGCGCGCTGGCGCTGGCGGTCAGCCCGTGGCTCGCCTTCTACGGCGCCATCGCCTATCTCGATGGCTACATGCTCTGCTTCGCGACGCTGGCTGTCCTGCTGGCGTGGCACGCCGCGCGGCGTCCGTGGCTCTGGCCGCTGGTGGGAGTGTTGGGCGGCCTCGCCTTCGCCTCCAAATACACCGCCGCCTTCATCGCTGCGCCAATCCTGCTCTACCTTGCCGTGCGCGGTCTCGCTGTCACGCGGCGCCTCCCGCCGTGGCAGGCGCTGCTGATGCCGCTGGTGGGCCTGCTGACGGTCTATCTAGTAGACCCCGCCATCTGGGTCAGCCCGCTCTCCCGCTTCTGGCATAGCGTCATGTTCGAGTATCACCACGCCGCGCATGGACATGAGGTCTTCTGGGCCGGGTCGGTCTGGCGGCACGTCCCGCCGGGGATGGGCCTCTATATCGCGCTGGCCAAGCTGAGCCTCTTCATCACCGTTCCAGCGGCGCTGGGGCTGGCCTGGGGGCTGTGGCGCGTCGCCCGCGCGCTGCTGACCCGCCAGAGATTCACCCCGCTCGACGAGCGCGCCGCCTTCCTGGTGGCCTGGCTGGGCGGGCTGGCGCCACTCTTCGCCTCGCTCACCATCATCGTCGGCACGCACTACGTCCTGCCGCTGGCCCCACCGCTGGCCTTCACCGCTGGCTGGGCCTGGATGCGCGCCGTCCGCTGGCTCGCGCCGCGCCTCACTCCCCGCGCGCAGGCCGTCCTCGCCGCACTGCGAGGCCGCGTGTCTGGTCGCCCGCGTCTGGCGGCGCGTCTGGCGCTGGAGCCGCCGCATGTCCGGCGCGGCGTGACGCTGGCCCTCGCCGCGCTCGTGGCCATCGCCATGCTGGCGCCCACCACATTTGGGCTGCTCACCATCCCCCAGGCCGAGGGCTACACCGCCGAGTGGCTGCCCGGCGAGAACACCTCGCTCCAGGTGGCGTACCCCGCCTACGCCGACGCCGTGAACTGGGTGGTCGCCCATAGCTCCGGGCGCACCACCGTCACGCTGGTGATGAGCGACCGCGGCGCGCTCGACGAGTGGATGTCAACGCGCCAGACGCTCTTCCCTTCGCGCATCCGTCTGGTGGTGGGGACGCCGCTTTCCTTCGCGAAGTCCGAATACATCATCTGGCCGGAGCACCTGGTCCAGCGCCAGTTCCCACAGCCACTGGGCTTCAACCACCTCATCGTGGCGCGCATCACTGGCGGCGGTACCACCTACTGCTACATCCTGCTCTGGCCGCATCCCAACCGCTGAGGCGCTAGCTCAGGAAGGCGAAACTCGCCAGCAGCGTATTGAAATAGGTGTTGACGGCGTTATCATAGGCGAGGCCGGTGGAGGCGGCGGAGTCGGTCGGCGCCAGCGTGACGATGGTGTAGATATAGGCGCCGTGAACGACCGAGAGCGCCACCACATGCGAGTAGCGCGTTGGCTGGCCTGCCGCTCCCTGCAACGTGACCTCGGCGTAGGTCGGCGTCCACTGCTCGCCATCGAAGGTGACGCTGGGGGGCGCCTGGTCAATCGTCGGCGTCGTTCCCGACTGAGCCAGCGCGCGGATATACTGCATGTTGAGGTCGCTGGGCGTCGGCGCGTTGGCGGTCTGCTGGGCGGCGATGTTGACGCTGGCCCCGCTCGTCGGCGCGGTGAGCAGCGCATAGTAGCTCCGGGGCGCGTCGTTGCGCTGCTGGACGTTCCAGTTACGCGGATACGTGACCTGATAGAGCGCGCCAATCTTGAGTTGTTGGCTGGTGGGAGTGGCCGTCGCGGTGGGCTGGCTGGCCGGAGCGGTCGCGGTGGGCTGGGCGCCCGTTCCAGGGAAGGCGATAACGCCATTCGCCAGCAGTGTGACCACCACCGCCACCACAATCAGAATGGCCAGCGCCAGCAGCAGCGAAGCCCCGCGCCAGGGGCCGCGGGGTGGCTGCGGTTGCGCCGCCAGCGGCAGTTCGTGGGTCGCGTCGGGCGCGGGATCAGGCGCGAGCGCATCGGGGAGCGCTTTGGTGGTCTCATCGCGCGGGGTAGGGTCGAGATGTGGCGCCGAATGCGCGGTGACAGCCTCCGCCAGGATGGGCGCCAGCAGTTCTGGCGCGACGGGACGGGTGGCGCTGTCATCCTCCTCGCTCAGGTCACGCGCCTGGGCCTCGCGGATGACCAACGGCTGCGACAGGGGCTCGGCGCCAGACGCGACGCCAGGGCGCACGCCGGCTGTCACGCTGAGCAATCCCCCGCAGACCGGGCAGCGGGTGGCGATGAGGGCGGGGTCAGGCGCGGAGAGCGAGCTGCCGCAGTGCGGGCATGTGAGCAAGGGCATGGTATCTCGTTTCCACTGTAGTCCACTCGGCGCCTGCCGCCTGCGCGGTAGGTCACTTGTCTATGACAACCTAACACATCCGCTTCCATACGTTCTATCTAGTTGTAGAGATAATACGCATCCCGTGACGGCGGCGGACAGGGCGGCTGAAGCGGGAATGGGGCGCTGGTTGGCGTCCTGACACATCAGGACCTTTTTCTCCGCTGCCAGTAGAGATACGCGGATAAGTCGTTCTGTATAACACAGGATGGCAATATGCGTGTATCATATTTCCCGTGATTCCGTGGGCCAGGTGGGGACCAGGTAGGGCGCCCGCCCGCCAAGACGGCGGCGTGGCGATGAGGTATCGGAAGAGCGGCCCATAAGGCGACGCCCTGGCATGATGTGGCGCGACCTAGGGCCTTCGAAATAGCGTCCAGCGGTGAGTCAGCGGTGAGTCAGCGCGACCTGCGGCGGCTCAGTCAACACATGCGCATGGGTAGGAGTGGGTGTGAGCATGTTCAGGCGAGGCGACGACCAAAACGGCGCCGGGTATGGCGCGAACGATGATGCGCGCGGCCCCCTCTCAGGCCGCATCGGGAACGCCAACAGCGGCGGGGGCGGGTATAATCCTTCCTCACGCGCAGGCGGCTCATCAGACAACAATTCCGGGAACTCACGCTATCCCGCGCCTGCGTCTAACCAGGCGGCGATGGCGAAAGAGAACAACCTCTTCGACCTGAAGCGCAAAGTGCAGGCGGCGCTGATCGCCGAGATGGACCCCAAGACGGACCTCTCGCAGACCGCCCAGGTGCGCCGGACGATCGAGGATCTGTTCAACCGCATCCTCGAACAGCAGAGTGTGGTGCTGACCCGCCAGGACCGCACACGCCTCTTCGAGGCCATCGCCGCTGAGATTCTCGGCTTTGGCCCCATCGAGCCACTGCTCAACGACGACAGCGTAACTGAGGTAATGGTCAACGGGCCACGCGCGGTCTTCGTCGAGCAGAATGGCCGCCTCTTCCGCACCGACATCCGCTTCCGCGACGACGATCATGTGATGCGCGTGATCGAGCGCATCGTCTCGCCGCTGGGCCGCCGCGTGGATGAGGCGCAACCCTACGTGGACGCCCGCCTGCCAGATGGCTCGCGCGTGAACGTCATCATCCCGCCGCTCACGCTGGTCGGGCCGGTGCTGACGATCCGAAAATTCTCCAAGCGCCCGCTGACGCCAGATGATCTGGTACGGCTGGGCAGTATCTCGCAGCCGATGATCGACTTCCTGCGGGCCTGCGTCGAGGTGCGGCTGAATGTCGTCGTCTCCGGCGGCACGGGCAGCGGCAAGACGACCCTGCTGAATGTGCTCTCCGGCTTCATCCCCGGCGACCAGCGCATCGTCACCATCGAGGACGCCGCTGAGTTGCAGTTGCGCCAGGAACACGTCATCCCGCTGGAGGCCCGCCCTGCCAACATCGAAGGCAAGGGACGCATCGCCATCCGCGACCTGGTGGCGAACTCCCTCCGCATGCGTCCTGACCGCATCGTCGTCGGTGAGGTCCGCGGCGCCGAGGCGCTGGACATGTTGCAGGCGATGAACACCGGTCACGACGGCTCGCTGACCACCCTGCACTCCAACTCACCGCGCGACACGCTGCGTCGTCTGGAGACGATGGTGATGATGGCGGGCATGGATCTGCCTCTGCGCGCGATTCGCGAGCAGGTCGCCAGCGCCATCAACCTGATCGTCCACCAGGAGCGCATGCGCGACGGCAGCCGCAAAATCACGCACATCACCGAGGTGGTTGGCATGGAGGGCGATGTCGTGACGTTGCAGGACCTGTTCGTCTTCGAGCAGACCGGCTACGACGATGGCCATGTGGTGGGTCGGTTGCGCCCCACCGGCATCCGCCCGTCATTCATCGAACTCTTTGAGTTGGCGAATATCCATCTACCCGCGCAGATGTTCGGATATGGCGAGGGTGGCGCCTGGCGCGGATAGCCTGACGCTCCGCCTTCCCTAGCCCCACCCTGGGGCGCCACTCCTGACAGAGGACGCACGATATGAGCGTAGTCTTGACCGAAAGCGCGGTTGGCGCGCACGCGACGATAGCACTCGCCGCCCTGATTTCCACTCCCGCGCTGGTGATCGGCGGACTGGTATTCGTCGGTATCCTCCTGCTCTTCCTGGGAGTGCAGCGAGCCGTGGACTCGCGGGGCCGCGACTTCGACGAAAAAATGCGCGATCTGGGCGTCCAGGGTATGGGGCCAGACGCCCGCTCCAGGAAGAAGCGCGACAAGTCGAAAAGCGGCCGACGGCGCAGGCAGGCCGCAGGCGAGGCGGCCAACAACTATACCGTCCGCCTGGCGAGCGAGCTGGCGCAGGCCGATCTGCGCATCACAGCGGGTGAGTTCATGACCCTTCGCGGCGTGCTGGCGAGCGTCGGCGCGCTGCTGGGGTTGGTGCTGCCGGTAGGCAATCCGATCGTGCTGGCGCTGGTGCTGCTGCTCGCGGGCCTCTACGGGCCGATGATCTGGCTGCGCCGCCGCAAGCGGGCGCGTCAGCGTAAGTTCAATGAGCAGTTGCCCGAAGTCATCACGCTGATGTCTGGCGCCCTGCGCACGGGCTATGCCTTCATGCAGGCGCTGGAGCTGGTTTCGCGCGAAGGCGTCGAGCCATCCAAGTATGAGTTCGGGCGCGTGGTACGTGAGGTTGGCATCGGCATCCCGCCGGAAGAGGCGCTGAGCCATCTGGTGGATCGCATGCAGTCGGAGGACCTCAACCTGCTCGTCACGGCGGTGAATGTCCAGCGCGAGGTCGGCGGTAATCTGGTCGAAGTGCTGGATGTCATCGCCAATACGATCCGCGAGCGCATCAAACTGCTCGGCGACATCGGTGTGCTCACAGCCCAGCAGCAGCTCTCCGGCTACATCATCGCGATGCTGCCGGTCGGGCTGGGCCTGCTCCTGTTCATCATCAACCCGACATACATGCTAGGCATGTTCACGACAACTCACTGGTTTGGGTGGACTGTCGTGTCATGCAGCGCAGTGATGGTCATCATTGGTCTCGTCATCATCCGCCGGATTGTCGACATCAAGGTGTGAGCCGGGGGCGGAGACCTGAGAGGAGATCAAGAGAAACACCATGATCAATTTGTTTGCGCCACTGTTCGCGCCAGCAGCAGGCTTCCTCGCGTTCTTCGGCATCCTGCTGCTGCTGCTGGGCATCGGTGGGTCGCGACGCCCCGACACCATCACCGTGCGCTTCCAGGATGCGGCGCGCGGCGCGGTTCCCGATCTCGATGCCCTGGAGATGCAGGCGTCGTTCTACGACCGCTTCTTCCGTCCGCTCGCTGCGGCAATAGCCGGGGCGTTGGCGCGCCTGACGCCCCGCCAGAGCATCGACAGCACCCAGAAGCGCCTAATGAACGCCGGATTGATGGGACAGATGCAAGTCTCCGACTTCATCGGTCTGAAAGGGCTGGGCATCATCGGCGGCGCGGCGTTCGCTGGTCTGCTCATTCTGGGCGGGCACACCGGGTTGGCGACGAGTATCGTGCTGGCGCTGATCTTTGTCATCATCGGCTACGTCACGCCAGACATTTGGCTGCGCAACAAGACCTCCCAGCGCAAGACGATCATTGCCAACGCCCTGCCAGATGCGATTGACCTGCTCACCATCAGCGTCGAGGCGGGCCTCGGCTTCGACCAGGCGCTCGCCCGCATCGTCGTCAAGTCGGACAACCTGCTGACCCGCGAGTTCGCCCGCGTCCTGCGGCAGATGCGCCTCGGCGTGGCCCGCCGCGACGCCCTGCGCGAGCTGGTGGACCGCACCGGCGTCGAGGATCTGAGCCAGTTTGTCGGCGCCATCATCCAGGCCGAGCAGCTTGGCGCGAGCATCGGACGTGTGCTGCGCATCCAGTCCGCGGAGATGCGCGTGCGCCGCCGTCAGCGTGCCCAGCGTCTCGCCCAGCAAGCCCCCATCAAGATGCTGTTCCCAATGGCGTTCCTGATCCTGCCGTCGATCTTCGTGGTCGTGCTCGGCCCCGCCGTTCCGCGCATCGTGCATGTCTTCGCGCCGGGCGTGCCACTGTAGCGCTTGAAGCGCTTCTGCATCCGATTGCGCCACTGCGCCTTCTTCCCGCTATTGGGGAGGGGCGCCAGTGGCGCATTCTTTCGGAGCAAGTGCGGTTCTGACCGGGATGATCGCCCCTCGCTATCCTCTCTGCGGGCCGTACGCACGCCCGGCGGCCCGCTCGCGCTATACGGAGGGGGCGACGCGGGGCAAGCCAAAAGGACTAGCGGGGATGACGAGCGTTCGCTCAGAGGTGTTCAATAGCGGCGGAATGGGTTATTCGTGTAGGGTGGTGGCGCCTCAATGAGTCAGGACGCTGAATAGAACCGACACATGGACGATGCAGGAGAACCGCTAATGAGTCGGCTTGCCACCGGACCTGACGCCTCGCGGCTGCATGGCGTGACACGCATGGCGGCG